>DASPQS010000219.1:0-2314 GCA_035624865.1 Binataceae bacterium (SeqCode)
AACGCGGCGAGCTCGTCGGGAGCGAGGACGCCGGTGGGTTCGTCGAGGATGAGAACGTGGGGGTCGAAGCTCAGGGCGCGGAGAATCTCGAGGCGCACGCGTTCGGCGACCGAGCGCTCTTCGACGGTAGCGCCGGCGGGCGGCAGCGCGAAGCCGAGCCGATCGGCGAGCTGGCGGGCGCGATCGGCGACCGCGCGCAAATCGAGGCGGTCGCCGGTATCGAAGCCGCCGAGGGCGAGGTTTTCCTCCCACGACATCCGCTCGAAGAGCATCGGGCTCTGGTAGACGGCGGCGATTCCGGCGCGCAGGGCGGCGTGGGGCGAACCTGCGAGCAGCGGATTGCCGTCGAGCGTGGCGTGGCCGGAGTCGGGCCGCAGGCGCCCCGCGAAGATGTTGATGAGGGTGCTCTTGCCGGCGCCGTTTTCGCCGACCAGCGCATGGATTTCGCCGGGGCACGCGCAGAAGTTGACGTGGTCGAGCGCGACGGTGCGGGCGAATCGCTTGGTGATGGCGTCGGCAGCCAGCAAGGTCAGCCGCTGCCCTCGGCGGCGTCGGGGGCATAGTGCTCGCGCACGTAAAGGAGCGCCTCTTCGCGCGTGGTGAGGGCACCGTCGAGATGATGGTCCTCGACCTCGGTCAGGATCTGTTTGAAGCCGGGACCCGGCCGGAAGCCCATCGCGATCAGGTCGTCGCCGCCGATCAGGCGCGGCGGGCGAATCTCATGTTCACCCATCCGCGCGATCGCATGGCGGCAGAGACTGTAAAAGCCGAGGTAGGAACTCGAGGCCAGCGCGTCGAGGCGCGAGAGTTCGAGCAGTTCGGCGAAGCCGTCCTCGGCGATCATGCGCTTGAGGGTGGCAGGACGCATCCGGGTGGCCATGCAAATCCGCAGATGATCGCGAACGAGGTAGGCGACGCGATCCTGCACGGCGCGCGAACGGCGCAGCCGGCGCATTATTTCCGCCGCCATCGTGGCGCCCTGATCGGTATGACCGTAGTAGGTAATTTTGCCTTCGCTATCGACGGAGAGGCAGCGCGGCTTCGCGATATCGTGCAGGAGGGCGCCGAAGGCGAGCGTTTCGGCGCAGCCCTTCGGCAGCATCGAGAGCATCAGCCGCGTGTGGCGGTAGACGTCGCCCTCGGGATGGAAGTTCGCAGGCTGATCGCATCCGATGAGATCGAGCACTTCGGGGAGGACGGCGGCAGCCAAGCCGCTCTCGACCAGCAGATCGAGACCGCGCGCGGCGCCGCCCTCGGTCATGATCATCACGGTTTCCTCGCCGACACGTTCGGCTGCGATATTTCCGATGGCGGGCGCGCTGTGCTTGATGGCGGCCCAGGTGGCGGGGTCGATGGCGAAGTCGAGGCGGGCGGCGAAGCGGACCGCGCGCAACATCCGCAGATGGTCTTCGTCGAAGCGCTCGTGGACGCTGCCGATCGCGCGAATGATGCCGGCGCGCAGATCGTACATCCCGCCGACGAGGTCGATCACGCGATCGGTCGCCGGATCGTAATACATTCCGCCGATGGTGAAGTCGCGCCGGCGCACATCTTCTTCGATCGAACCGAAGCTGACGGCGGAGGGGCGGCGGCCGTCGAGATAAGGCGCCTCGGCGCGAAAGGTCGCGACTTCAAACTGATCGTCGCCGACGACAACCAGAATCACGCCGAAGCGGGCGCCCACGGGGACGGTGTTGTCGAAGAGACGCTGGACCACTTCGGGGCGGGCGTCGGTGGCGATATCGTAATCCTTGGCGGGTACGCCGAGGACGCGGTCGCGCACGCATCCGCCTGCCAGGAAGGCGGAAAACCCTTTTTCGCGGAGCCGGCGAATAATCGCCAGGGCCTTATTTTCCTTGTCTACGCTTGCAGCCACCTAGCAACCCCTTGCGGACTCGCTCCCATCGGCCGACGCCGCCGTAACCTGGGCTGGCAAGAGGGTCGGTTCGGCGAAACCCGCGGCTCAAGAGACATTTGACGCCACACGGCAGAAATGGTAACGCTTGCCGCCTAGGAAATCCTATCACGCGGGGGAGGAAAAATGGCGCGTAAACGTCTTGGCTTCTGGAACCTGGCAGCCGTTTTGATGTTGGGCGGCGCTATCGTCGCGTTCTCTGGGAGCTTCGCGATGGCTCAAGAGGGCGGGGGTGTCTCGATGGGGGCTGGTGGAATGATCACCAGTGGCAAGCTGCAGTTCCGGCAGTATTGTGCGCAGTGCCACGGTATGGATGCGACGGGCGACGGCCCGGTTGCCCCCGCGTTGAAGAAGAAGCCGGCGAATCTGACGGTGCTTTCGAAGAACAACGGTGGCGTC
>DASPQS010000220.1:0-4461 GCA_035624865.1 Binataceae bacterium (SeqCode)
CTTGGCCTCCTCGACCGTGATTACGCCTTCCTTCCCGACCTTCTCCATCGCCTCGGCAATGATATCGCCGATGGTCGAATCGTTGTTGGCCGAGATAGTTCCGACCTGCGCGATTTCCCTGCGATCCTTGGTCGGCTTGGAGAGCCCCTTCAACTCGTTGGTCACGGCCTCGACGGCGCGGTTGATCCCGCGCTTGAGCGACATCGGGTCATGCCCCGCAGCGACCATCTTGATGCCTTCGGTGAAGATCGAACGCGCCAGCACGGTGGCCGTGGTGGTGCCATCGCCGGCGACGTCGGAGGTCTTGGAGGCGACCTCCTTCACCATCTGGGCGCCCATGTTTTCGAACTTGTCTTCGAGCTCGATTTCCTTGGCGACGGTAACGCCGTCCTTGGTTACGGTCGGGGCGCCGAAGCTCTTCTCGAGCACGACGTTGCGTCCCTTCGGGCCGAGCGTCACGGTGACCGCATCGGCCAGCATGTTGACCCCCTTGAGAATTTTCTCACGTGCTTCCTGAGAAAAACGGACCATCTTGGCCGGCATAGCTGTTTGCCTCTCTTATACTTCTATACTTCGGTTAATTTTGTTCCGGGCGGTAAATGGGGACCGGGCCGCAGCCTAGCCCTCGAGCACACCCAGGATATCGTCCTCGCGCAAGATCAGATGCTCTTCGCCGTCGAGCTTCACCTCGCTACCGGCATACTTGCCGAACAGGATTTTGTCGCCGGCCTTAACGTCGGGCACCAGCAGTTTGCCTTCCTCAGTCATTTTGCCCTTGCCAACCGCCACGACCTTGCCCTCTTGCGGTTTTTCTTTGGCGGTGTCGGGAATGATAATCCCGCCCTTGGTTTTCTCTTCTTCCTTGATGCGCTTGACCAGAATGCGATCGCCCAACGGCCTGATTTTCATGGGTGACCAGCAGCCTCCTCGTGTAAAAATTTTCTTGTTGTTCCCGGGGATCGGGAAACTCGTCCGCGAAATTAACCATCAATCCGAATTTGTCAATTAGCACTCTTCCATCAAGAGTGCCAACCGCAGAATAGTCTTCCCGAGAAAAGAAGACAACAGGACCAGGAAGCAGCCGAAGGGGACATTATCGCCCAAGTAGTTTGGGCAGCGATATAGTTCGGCTTACCCTCGCTCTAGTCCGCGGTCACGGCATGCGAGCCGGCCTCGACTACCGCGCGGGACCTTTCTTGCGCAGTTCCTCCTCGCGATAGCGCCGGTACAGGATGTTCCATTCGGGGCTGCCTTCGACGACCCCGCGCTTGAGCGAGGCGATTTTGCTGCGAACCGCCGCGTCGATTGCATCGCCCTTCTCGACCCATTCCTCGATCAGTTCACGAGCGTGGCGCAATGCGATCTGAAAATTGGGAACGTCGATCAACCCCTCATCGCGCATCCGCGCCAGCGACTCGCGCGCCAGAAACAGGACTCTGCCCTCGCTCAGCCTCATAATCTCTTAGAGCGTAAAGCCCTTCTTCTCGGCCAGCCGCCGCTTGATCATCGTTCGTAGTCGCGTCGCGTCCATTCCAGGATTTTGCCGCGCCAACGTCTCGGCCTGCTTCTCTGCTTCATCCTCCATACGCGTCTCTTCCTCGAAATTTGCCGACATCAGTTCGACCACGCAAGCCACGAGTTCCTTTTCATCGGCCTTGAGCTTGATTGAGCCGCGCGTAATGAGGCCGTGAACCAGGTGACTGGCCAACGCGTCGATTTGTGCTTCGCTCAGCATCGTTCGCTCTCTCGGCCCCAAAGCCGAGACCTCGACCTCCCTTATAGACCAGACCGTCGGCGCTACCAAATGCGACGCTCGCCGCCCGCGCGCCGCTTTCAAAAAAATGGGCGTGGTCTTGCGGCCACGCCCGTATGAATCGTCGCGATGATGCTCGCGCTTATGCCGGTGCGGCTGCGAACTTTCCGCCGTCACCACGCAGAATCGCGTCAAAGCGGAGCCCGCCCAGGTATTGGCGCCGCGCCTCTTCGTCCGTGATCGCGCCGCGGCGGACGTCACGTCGCAGGATTTGCCAGACACCTCCGACCATGGGGTGACGCCCCTGACGATAGCTGAAGAAGTAGTAAACGAACTGCCGCACCGTCGAACGCCGGGCTTCGGCCGAAAGCCCGCGCCCTCCCGCGACCGAGAATACCGTGTGCAGCAGCTTGGGCAGCGAGTAGAAACCGACGAAGGCTTCGCGATAGGCCTGAAGCCACGAATGCTTGTCGAGCTTCGGATGCGCCAAGGTCACGTGCTGCGAATCCAGATTGTTGAAGTCCCAATCGATAATCGCCCCCTCTTTGGCGTAGCGGACCTGATCTTCGGTTCCCGGCAACGGTGTCATGATGAAGAACGAGACGATGTCGAAACCGATCTTCCTGAGGGTCTTCGCCGCGATGCGCCCGCAATCGGCGGCGTCGAAGGGAAATCCCAGCATGTAACCCGCATGCACGGAAATCCCGGCCTTATGCCAATTGTCGACCACGCGCCGATACTTGTTGAACACTCGCCGCTGTGACTCTTCGAGGCTCATGCGATGCTGGCGGTCGTCGGTGTTCTGGTATTTGGTCGCAAAGTTGAGATTGTCGGGATTCAGCGATTCGATTCCGACAAAAGCCTGATAGCAACCGGCCTTTGCCGCGAGATCGACGAACCGGCGGCTGCGCCGATGCTTGGCGGTTTCGCTTTCGCCTTCCTCGAGACTGGCGTAACTCGAAGCATCAACATCGACCTGCATCATGAAGTTAAGCCGTGGATACTCCTTCTTCACGTCGACCAGGCCGGTCAGAATATCTTCCCAGCGCGGGCTGCGGAAGAAGTCGTCATCCACCAGGAAGAGCGATTCTATCCCATGGTTACGCACCGCGTCGCGCACCCATTGCACCACCGCGTTCGGCTCACGCGAGCGCATCGTCCGGCCCATCACGTTCTTCACACTGCAGTATGAGCAGGTGAACGGGCATCCGCGCGAGGTGTCGATCGTGGTCATCGCGGTGTTGAAGAAACGCGTAAGATAGCGATCGTCAACCACCGGTAACTGCGCATCGGTGATTACCGGCACTATGATATCGTCCTGCCCGGTCTTCGCCCGGATACCCTCGGTCACCGAGTAGTTGAGTTGCAACTCTCCGCGCAGGAAGTCCTCGATAATCGCACCCCAGAGGTTCTCCGCCTCACCCACCACGGTCGTGATACCGCAACTGTTGAGGAAGGTGCGCGACTCCGGATAGCCGCTTACGTGGAACCCGCCCATCAGCGTGGTAATCCCTTGCGCCACCAACTGCAACGCAAGGTCGCGCCCGCGTGGGTACTGGTTTGACTGAACCCCGGACAGCCCCACCAATAACTCCACTCCGTCCTCGGCGGCCTTCTCCTTTATCGCCTTGATCGTTTCAGCGCTGATAACGCCGTCACAGATTTCGTCCCAGATCACGGTTTCCAGATAGACGTTGCGCTCGGTCGAGTTGCGCCGGTTGAAGGTCTCGTTGAGCGCTTTCAGCACCGTCAGAGTGTTATTGGGCTGTACACCGAAACGGAAGATCTGAACGTATCCGTCCTCGTCGTAACGCGACGGTTTGATAAAGTAGACGCGGATTGTCCGGCACGGCTCCGGTCTCAAAACCCCTTCGCTGAGCGCACCCTCGCTGGCCCCAAGCTGTAGCAATGGCTCTGGACGATCTCCTCCATACCGATTCCGGCCGAGGAGGAGGTATAGAATTGTAGCGGCTACCAAAAGGAAGCCGATTAAAGACAGCAGTACAACCATCGCGCACTCCCCTACCGCATTCTAACCGAACGGTCAGAGTTAACTAGGCCGCCGCCGAGAAGTCAATCACCTGTTCGCAGCTTGGCCCCGTATAGCCAAACCAAAGCTCGGCATATCTCGCCTTGCCATTCATATTTGCCGGACATCTCTAACGGTACATCTCGACCAATTGGATCAGGCCAAGATCACGGTAGCGCTCAATCAGATAGCCCTTGATTTCCTGGACGCTCCCCATTTGCAGCACGTCGTGAGCAATATGCCTCGTCGTCTGATAGTTGGTGGCGCGCACCAGTTTGCGCACCACGGGGATAAAGAGCGGACTCAGGCTCAACTCATCTAGGCCCATGCCGAGCAGCAACAGAGTCGCAATCGGATCGCTCGCCATTTCGCCGCAGATGCAAACCTGCTTACCTGCCCCGCGCGCGACATTCACCACGTCGGCGATTGCCGATAGCACGGCCGGATGCAGCGGCTCATAGAGATGCGCGACCTTGGGATTGTTGCGATCGGCGGCCAGCAGGTACTGGATCAGATCGTTGGTTCCGATCGAAAAGAAGTCAACCTCGCGCACCAGGCGCGGCGCCAGCCATACCGCTGACGGCACCTCCACCATGATCCCGACTTCGATGTTGGGGTTGTGTTCGAGCCCTTCCTTGTAGAGTTCGGCCTGCGCCTCGACCAGGATTTCGCGCGCGCG
>DASPQS010000221.1:0-22231 GCA_035624865.1 Binataceae bacterium (SeqCode)
GTTCCTCGGCGACTACACCGCCGGCGCCGTGGAAAGCCACGAAGGATGAGAACGCGAACATCAGCAGCGTGAGCCAAATCGGTGTTGTCCGGGAGCGGCCGAGAAAGGTCACACCCAGACCAGCCAACACAATCGGCACCAGCAGTTTCAAGTCCATGGCTCCGCCGGTTGCGATCCTGAGCGCGTCGTCCAGATCGGTCACCGTTTCGATGATCGCATGAGAAAGATCGGACCGCCCCGCCGGTTTTCGGCGCCTGCGGTGCACGGACGAGTGCGGTACGGAAACCGTTTGCAGCACGAACGGCATCGGCTTTTCAGCGGGCGATGCGAGTGCGTGGTCGAGTTCGCGCTGGCCTTGCGGCGAATGAAGGATGAGCAGACTGCCCGTCATCGGATTGACGCTTACGTCTGTTACTCCGGGCAGCGAGGCGAGCGCGGCGCGGGCCTGCTCCAGAAATTCCAGGTCAGCCTTGGCAGACGGAATCCGGATGCGCATCCGTCCGGGGATACGATGAGTTACGGAAGCCGCTCGGGTCATTACGTTAACTTACTCCGGCGCGGTATCGGTTGCATCCCGAAGGCGCCGTTGCCTGGAGTGTGTTGTCGTTAACGAACCGGTCATCGAGATGTCAACAGGAATCTGGTGCGCCTGCGGTACCATCGCCCGCGCGAGCGGTAAAGTGTGCTAGAGTAAAGGTCTCGGACTGTCTTGCTTTCGGAACGGGCGCACGTCGAGCCGTTTTCTCAAGCTGATTCTTTTGGAGGCATCTGGTGGCGCCGGATTACACGCATGTCGCCGTTTGCGTGGAATTCTGCGTAGAGCCTCGCCGGAATTTCAACATGGTAACGGCGATCGTAGAGTTTGATATGGGCGGCACAGCACGCGCTTTAGGCTTTAGCTGGACGAAGTTGCCCTGCCCGGATAAAGACAAGGAGAAGAACGATGGAGGAGCCATTGAAGAGATTAGCTGCGCCGGCCGGCCACGAGGGTGGTGCAAGGAAGAGGGGCAGGGCGGCTGCCAAACTTCGGAGCACGCCGGCCGCGCCGGTTGTGGTTGAGCGGGCGGCGCCCGCACGCGAGATTGCGCGGGAGGCCGCGTCGCTGGTGCCTTCGGCTGCGCTGATTGGAGTGGGCGTCCTGCTGGAATCGGAATTGCTCGTCGGGATTGCGATCGGGACGGGAATAGTGCTCGTTTCCAGATGGCTACCGGAGGCGGTCGCAGGCACCGTGCGGCCGATTATCAACGGAACCGTCGCGGCGTGCTATGCGGCTGCCGCAAAGACCAGCGAGATGGTAGGAGAGGCAGTGGAACGGGTCGAGAGTATTATCACGCGCGGGGGTCAGGCCGAAGAGGAGGCCTCCGAGGCCGCCGAGGGCAGCGCCTGACGATGGGGGCGAGGCTGTAACCGTCGCCGGCCAAGGTCGAAAAAGGATTGCCGGCGCATAAGGAGAAAAACTTTGAAGAAGGCAAAGACAACGGGCAAACCCGCAGCTCAAAGGCGCACTGCCGCGGCCATCGGGGCCAAGGCGAAGGTTCGGGGCGGAAAAGTCGCGCGCCGAACTCCTGCGGCGACGCAACCGTCAGGTGAGCTATTGGACGGCGCGGTCGCTGACCTCGTCGCGATCACCGAGGAGCTGCGGGAATTGGTGGTCGAGTTGCGCGCGCTCATTAGGCGGGAAGAGCAGGAGGAGGAAGGAGAGGGGGAGGTTACTATGGTGATTACGGAAGGCGAGGGCCCCGAGGATTTGGAGTGAACGATTTGGGGTGAACGCTTCAGATACATGACGGTTGCCGCGAGCGCGCACAACCGCTTCCCTTCGGGCAGATGCGGGGGAGGACGACTCGCGGGCTGCGACGGGTCGAAGCCGAATCCGCTTGATTCGGATCGGGGGTGTATAACAAGCTGGCGCGGTCGATAAGCGCTTTCTTTCCGAGGAGGAACGGGCAGTGTCGGAGCTAAACGACTTCAATCAGCGCGTGATCAGCGAGTTCCGGACCAATCGGGGAAAGGTCGGCGGGCAGATGGCGGGGATGCCGCTGCTGCTGCTCACCACTGTCGGCGCAAAGAGCGGGCGGTCCCTGACCAAGCCTCTGGCCTACACCACGGATGGCGAGCGAATCGTGGTGATCGCTTCGTTTGCCGGATCGGCGCATAACCCGGCCTGGTTCGTCAACCTCGAGGCGAATCCAACCGTGACGGTCGAGATCGGAAGCGAGCGCTTTCAGGCCAGGGCCACGGTCACCAGCGGCGAAGAGCGCCAACGGCTGTTCAAGCACCAGGCCGAGAAGATGCCGATCTTCAACGATTACCAGAAAAAGACCACCCGGCTGATTCCGGTGGTTGCGCTCGAACGGATCGGCGGAAGCGACCGCTGACCGGCAGGTGCACGAAAGGTTCTACCATGGGTAATGCGAGCCAAGCGGTGACGCTGTACCACAACCCGGCCTGCAAAAATTCGCGCGGCGCACTCGAGCTGCTCAAGAGCCGCGGAATCCAGTTCGAAACGATCGAGTACCTTAAGACGCCGCCAACCCGTGCGGCGCTCGAGCGGATCGTCGGGATGCTCGAGGTTCCGGTCGCCGAGCTGGTGCGCAAGGACAAGCGCTTCGAGGAACTCAAGCTCAAGGCCGACGACTACGTCAGCGAGGAGGCGGTAATCTCTGTCCTGCTCGAGCATCCGGAGCTGATGCAACGGCCGGTGGTGATCAGGGGCGAGCGCGCGGTGATCGCGCGGCCGCCGGAGAAGCTCGAGGGGCTGCTGTAGCCGTCAATTTTTCGTCTCGTTTTCGAGCCGAACGCCACTATTTTGGCGGGCTTAGCAACAGAGCAATCATAAAGCTAAAGCTGCCTAAACGGAGTCAGTCTCGGAATATTCCCACGTAAACGCACCTCTCATAGCATTATCTTGCCGCTAACGAATTGGACGCGTTCGCGTCCGTACTCGAAAGTTACGGCTAAGTAACCAGCTTTGGGGGGGTGGTTGCAGTGGATTTCCGACGAGTTAATGGCTTTCGATCGGGCTCCGCAGGCTTGCTCTTCGCAGCGGTGATTGTGGGCGTGTGCGGTAATGTCTCGGCCGCGCAGCCCAGCGCCAAGCGGGTGAATCCTGCAAACGGGACAATCACGATCAAACCCTTGCGGCTCGACTTCGGCTTGCAGGCGGCGGGCGTCACCAGCACGACGGTCAAGACCGTGACGCTGAGGAACCTCAACCCCAGGGCGAGCACCATCGACGCGGTCGAAGTCGCCGGCAACTACTCGGTCGCGAACAACACTTGTAGCGGCCGTCTGGCGCCGAATGGCAAGTGCCAGATTACGCTTGCGATTACGCCGCGATGCCCGGTCGCACAGCCGGGAACGCTTTCGATTTTTCACGACTCGAGCTCGACGCCCGAAACCGTGCGGCTGTCCGGGCGCGGGAAGGCGCCGTCGGGAGCGTCGTCAAATGAGGTGTTGGTTGCGGGAGGGTTGAATCTCAAAGGGCCGCTCGCATCGGCTGAACTGTTCGACCCGGGCTCCTGCAAATTCTCGGCAATCGGCAACATGACGATGCCGCGCGCGTTCCAGACCGCGACCTACCTAGACCCCGCCGTGGTTTCTGGACCGGAAGCGGGTTGGGTGCTGATCACCGGAGGCCAGACCGACGAGCTGGGTGATATCACTGCCGCGGCGGAACTCTACGATCCGCTCACGCGGACGTTTAGCGCGACGGTTCAAACGATGACCCATGCGCGTGCCGGCCATTCGGCGACCTTGATGAGGAGCGGGCCGCTGGCGGGAAAGGTCCTGATAATTGGCGGGGAGGCGCTTGGGGCGGACGGCTTTCGGGCCACGGCCAGCGCCGAGATCTACGATCCCAACAGCGGCAGCTTCACGCCGACCACCGGGGCGATGAACGTGGCCCGCAGCCAGCATCGCGCGACCCTGATTTCGGGATGCAACTGCGCTCAGGACGGCGATATCCTGGTGACGGGCGGCTATGCCGTGGATCCGGGCGGCGGCCCCAACGATACGGCCGAGATATTCGATCCGGCAAACCAGACTTTCAGTTGCGTTGGCGGGGGCGGCGCGCAATATGCGTGCGCGGACGTGATGAGTTCTTCGCGATGGGAGCATGCGGCCGCTATGCTCAGCAACGGGACGGTGTGGATTGGCGGCGGCGAAATCACCGACAACAGGAGTTTCCCGGGCAAAGCCACGGCGACCACGGATATCTACAATCCTGCGACGGGCATGATGACGCGCGGCCCGGATATGCATCTTGCGCGCAACGGTGAGAAAGTCGCTGTGATCCCAAGCGGGACGCTGCAAAACCAGGTGCTGGTGACCGGCGGCTTCGGCGACCAGGTTCACGCCACGGGCTCGACCGCGGAGCTATACAATCCCGCCTCGAACAGCTTTCAATGCGTGGGCAAAAACGCTCCTCTGCGCGCAAAGCTCTGCCCCGGGAGCATGGTTGACCCACGGGGGACGCAGGCAGTTACCGGTTTCTCAGGCGGCGCGCTGGACGGGCTGGTCCTGGTCAGCGGCGGAATCAACTTGGCGCAGGCGGCGGTGCTTAATACCGCGGAGGTGTTCAACCCCAGTATAAATGGATTCGAGAGGGTCGGCAACATGGTTTCGCCGCGCAACGAGCACACCGTAACCGAGCTGCCCCAGTAGCGGCGAATTGAGCGCCGTGCCGGACGCCCGCAGTCATCAGGCGACCGGCGCGACGCTCGGCGGTGCGGTCAGGCGCTTTTCTTCACCTTGCCGCTGCGAATACATCGGGTGCAGGCGAGGATGCGGCGGACGCCGCCGCCGATAGATGCCCGCACCTCCTTAAGGTTGGGGTTCCATCGCCGCTTGGTTTTGTTGTTCGCGTGGCTGACGTTGTTGCCTACCGACGGTCCTCTGCCGCAAATTGCACACTGTCTCATCGATTCTCGACCTCGGAACACATAAACCTAGCCTAAATTCGCCCATTGATAAAAGAGGGGCTGGGCGATGCTGTGCAGGGCGCTGCGGGTCTGTGGGCAAATCGCGCGTCGCGAGCGAGGTTACGAGTCGCGCAGGCTTGAGTCGGCGGGTCAAAAACTGAACACTTGGAGAGAGGAATGTCCCGGCCTTGAGCGAGCGCGTCGTTCATATACTGCCCGAACAGGTCGCAAGCCAGATCGCCGCCGGCGAAGTGGTCGAACGTCCGGCGTCCGCAGTGAAGGAGATGGTCGAGAATTCGCTCGACGCGGGCGCCCACGCGATCCAGGTAGAGATCGAGCGCGGCGGCGGCGCCCTGATCGCGGTCGCCGATGACGGAGCCGGGATGGGGCGTGAGGACGCGGTGCTGAGCCTGCGGCGCCATGCGACGTCGAAGATCCGCGATGCCGCCGATTTGTGGGCGGTGCGGACCTTCGGCTTTCGCGGAGAGGCGCTGGCTTCGATCGCGAGCGTGTCGCGCCTCAAGCTCCAGAGCCGGCGCGCTGCTGACGCGCACGGAGTGGAGCTCAGCGCCGAGGCGGGGGAATTGATCGAGACGCGGGCGTGCGCGATGGCGCCAGGCACCAGAATCGAGGTGTGTGACCTCTTTTTCAACACTCCCGCGCGGCTCAAGTTCATGAAGAGCGTTGCCACCGAGCAGGGAACGGCGGCCGAGGCGGTTCAGCGCCTGGCGCTGGCGAACCCGGCGGTGGCGTTTCGGCTGATCGCCGACGGACGCACGATCTTCGACCTCCCGCGGGCGGCCTCCGCACTCGAGCGGATACGCCAGACCCACGGCGCGCGGATTGCGGGTGCGATGTTGCCGTTTGAATTCGGCGGCGCCGGCATGCGGGCGTGGGGACTCTGCCTCCAGAGCCAGGAGTCTTTTCCGACCGCGCGGCTGACGCTCACCTTTGTCAACCGGCGGGTGATTCGCGATCGGGTGCTGATGCGGGCGATCGCGCAGGCCTACCAGACGCTCATTCCGCGCGGCCGCTATCCGGCGGTGGTGCTGTTTGTCGAGCTGCGGCCGGAGGAGGTCGACGTCAACGTTCATCCGATGAAGACCGAAGTCCGCTTTCGGCGCGCCGGCGCGGTGTTCGACCTGGTCTATCACGCCCTGCGGACACGGCTTAAGGATCAGGCCGCCCCGAGCGCGGCGGCTGCGGGCGAAGCGGAGAGCGCGAGTATCGCGAACGCCGCGGGGAGTATCGCGTCGGCGTCCGCGGCCGCATCGATGGTTGAAGAGCTTGCGCCGCCGCGTAGAGAGATTGCTTCGCCGATGCGTCCGCTGCGGCTGGTCGCGGATGCGGGGTTATCGGCGACCGCCACGCAGCGTCCGCTCGGCTTGGGCTTTCGTATCGGGGGCGGCGCCGCGGCGGAGACGAACGCCGGGACGGGAGTGCCGGCCTATTCGCGCCTTAAGATTCTGGGGCAGATTTTTGCCGGCTTCGTCGCGCTTGAGGGAGAGGACGGACTTTTGCTGATCGACCAGCACGCGGCGCACGAGCGCGTTACCTTCGAGAAGCTGCGGGAGGAACTTCGTGTGGGCGGGGTGCGGGTGCAGCCGCTGCTCACGCCGGCGGTGATCGAGCTTAATCCGGCGCGGGCCGCCCAGGTTATCGCCGCGATCCCCGAGATCGGCGCCCTTGGTTTCGAAGTCGAGTCCTTCGGCCCCTCCGCCCTGCTGCTCAAGGGAGCGCCTGCGGTTTTCGGTCCCGAAGCCGGACGGAGCCTGCTCGAGGAGATGATCGACAGCGTGGGCGAGAACGGATTTCGCACGCGCAGCGAGTCCGCGTTCGAGGACCTGCTCAAAACGCTCGCGTGCCACGGCTCGGTACGGGCCGGACGGACGCTGGAAGTTCGCGAAATCGCGGAACTGCTGGTCGAACTGGACCGCACCGAATTCAAGACCAATTGTCCGCACGGCAGGCCGGTTCATATCGAGTTCCGGCGCGGGCAGATCGAGCGGATGTTTCGCCGATGAAGCAAGCGGTGGCGAAAAGCGAAGTCCTGCCGCATCCGACGGCTGCCGGTATGCGTCCGCGGGTCGGCTTTATCGTGGGACCGACCGGCGCCGGAAAGACCGCCTTCGCGATCGAGCTGGCGGAACGCCTGGGCGCGGAGATCGTCAACGCCGATTCGCGTCAAATTTACCGCGGGATGGATATCGGGACGGCGAAGCCGGCAGTGTCGGAGCGCGCCCGCGTCCGCCATCATCTGATCGATATCCTGGAACCGAACCAGGCGATCAACGCGGCGGAATTCGCGCGGCTTGCGCGCGGAGCGATCGGCGATGTTATAGCGCGCGGCAAGCGCCCGCTGGTGGTGGGCGGCAGCGGCCTTTACCTGCGCGTTGTGCGCCGCGGGATTTTCAGCGGCCCAGCGGCGGCGCCCGGATTGCGCGCGGAGATCTTGGCGCGGGCGGTGCGGCAGGGCTCCCCGCAGATGCATCGGCGGCTGGGCGAGATCGATCCGGAGGCGGCGGCCCGGATTCATCCGAACGACCTCAAGCGGATCGTGCGCGCGCTCGAGGTCTACGAACTGACGGGCGCGCCGATCAGCCGGTATCATCGCGAGCACGCCTTTGCGGATCGCGAGTTCGAGAGCCTGACCGTGGGTCTCATGCTTGCGCGCGCCGAGCTTTATGCGGCGATCGACCGGCGGTTCGACACGATGATAGCGGCGGGGCTGGTGGAGGAGGTGGCGGCGCTGATGGCGGCGGGGAATCAGGGCCCGCCGCTTTCGAGTATCGGTTATCGCGAAATTGCGGCGTATCTGCGCGGCGAAATCACGCTCGAGCGCGCGATCGAACTGGCCAAGCGCGAGAGCCGGCGCCTGGCCAAGCGCCAGCTGACCTGGTTTCGCGCCGAGCGCGAGACGGTGTGGATCGAGCCGCGCGAGGGGGTCGGGCGCGCGCTGCGGCTGTTCGAGGATTTCTTTGCGCATGGGAGCGGTGCCGGCGATGGCTGACGGCGCAAACGGAGCGAATTCCGCCAGTGCCGGAATCGAGGCGCGCCTGGAGCAGTTAAGCGGTGAAATCGAGGCCGCCAGGCCGCGGGAGCGGCGGCGCCTGCTGATCGAGCGCCAGCGCCTGGAGCAGGATTTGCGCGCCTCGCTCAGCGCTATCGACCGGGTGCGGCTGGCGCGTAATCCGGCGCGTCCGCAGACCCAGGATTATATCGATGCGCTGGTAACCGGGTTCGTGGAGCTGCACGGCGACCGGCGGTACGCCGATGACGGGGCGATAATCGCGGGTCTGGGCTATCTGGGCCGTCGCGCGATCGCGGTAATCGGTCATCAGCGCGGCCATTCGACGGCGGAACGTATCCGGCGCAATTTCGGCAAGCCGCTTCCGGAGGGTTATCGCAAAGCCGCGCGCGTGTTCGCACTGGCGGATCGCTTCGGGCTGCCGCTGCTGACGTTTATCGACACGCAGGGGGCAGAGCCGGGGGTGGGCGCCGAGGAACGCGGACAGGCCGAGGCGATTGCGGCGAACCTCGAGCTGATGGCGCGGATGACCACGCCGGTAATCGCGTGTGTGATCGGGGAGGGCGGTTCGGGCGGTGCGCTCGCATTGGGGGTGGCCAACGTGGTCCTGATGCAGGAGAACGCGTGCTACTCGGTAATCACGCCCGAGGGGTGCGCGGCGATCCTGTGGCGCGAGGGCGGGCCGGAGAAGGTTGCCGACGCGGCGGCGGCGCTCAAGCTGGGGGCGGAGGAACTGCTCGAGCTGGGGGTGATCGACGAAATCGTGCCGGAGCCGCCCGGCGGAGCGCATCGCGAACCCGAGTCGGCGATTCGAACGCTCGGCGCGGCGGTCACGCGGCATCTGGGCAGGCTCGTGCGGATGCGGCCGGCGGAATTGCGACACCATCGCGAGGCCAGGCTGGCCGCGATCGGCGCGGCCTTCGTCCAGAGCCGTCCGCTACCGCCGCGTTGAAAAGGGCCGCTCGATAGGCTAACCCTTTCGCCCGCGATGACAACGGCTTCGTCGAAAAAGCCCCGCAAAGGCGGGGGCGAATTGGCGGATCTGCGCAGGCGGATCGATGAAATCAACTTGAAGCTGGTGGCGCTGCTCTCCGAGCGCGCACGGCTGGCCAAGGCGATCGGCGATTTGAAGCAGGCGAGAGGCACCCCGATCTATCAGCCGGCGCGTGAACGCGAGGTGATCGAGAGGGTGGTGGCGCACAATCCGGGACCGCTCAGCGCCGACCATCTGCGGCATATCTTCGCCGAGATCATATCGGCCTGCACCGCGCTTGAGCGTACGATTCGGGTCGCCTACCTCGGACCCGAACACACCTACTCACACGAAGCCGCGCGCAGCCGCTTCGGCGGCAGCGCCAGCTTCGTGCCCGAGCCTTCGATTGCCGCGGTGTTCCAGGCGCTCGACAATCGGCGCGCCGACTACGGTGTGGTCCCGGTGGAAAATTCCACCGAGGGTTCGGTCGGACTGACTCTGGACATGCTGATCGACACGCCGATGGTTATAATCGGCGAGATTCTGCTGCCGATCCGGCACGCCCTGATGTCGCGCGAGGGCGACCCCGCGCTGATTCGGAAGATCCTCTCTCATCAGCAATCGCTGGGGCAATGCCGCGAATACCTCGCCGCCAATTTCCCGAGTTGCGAGCTCGAGGCGGTGTCGTCGAACAGCCTGGCGGCCAAACGAACGGCCGAAGAGCCCGCTTGCGCAGCGATCTGTTCGGTCGCGGCGGCGGAGGCCTATGGCCTCAAGGTAATTGCCGAGAATATCCAGGATGTGGCGCAGAACACCACGCGCTTTCTGGTGCTGGGGCGCGAGCCGGTGCCGCGTTCGGGCGCCGACAAGACCAGTCTGCTGTTCGCGTTGCCCGAACGGGCGGGGGCATTGCACGGGGCGCTCAGCCTGTTCGCACGCGAGCGGATAAACCTGACGATGATTCAATCGCGGCCGCAACGCGAACGCCCGTGGGCTTACCTGTTCTTCGTCGACCTCCAGGGCCATAGCGACGATATCAAAGTCAGGCGCGCGCTACGCTCACTCAAGCGAAGGGCTCTTTTCTTAAAGGTGCTAGGATCGTATCCTGAAGCAGGAGCGGCTGGCGCCTGACGCGTGCCGGCCGCGGGTCCACCTGCCTTGATCAAAGCCGAAGATTTGGTTCTGCCGTCGGTCGCGGCGCTCAAACCGTATGAGCCGGGCAAGCCTATCGAAGAGGTGCAGCGCGAACTCGGCCTCGAGCCGGTCAAGCTGGCCTCGAACGAAAATCCGCTGGGCCCGTCGCCCAAGGCGCTGGCGGCGGTGCGCGCCGCGCTGAACGAACTCAACCGCTACCCGGACGGATCATGCTGGGCCGTGCGACACAAGATAGCGGCACGCCATAACGTCGGCGCCGACCACATTTTCATGGCCTCGGGCTCGGTCGAGGTGCTGAATCTGCTGGGATTCCTGCTTCTGCGGCCCGGTCTCAACGCGGTTTTTTCGGAGCACGGATTCGCGATCTATGCGCTGGCGACGGCGGCTGCGGGCGGCGAGGCCCGGGCGGTGCCGATGGAGTCCGGCTATACCTTTGACCTCGAGCGCATCGCCGGGGCGATCGACGGAAACACGCGGCTGGTGTTCCTCGATAACCCCAACAACCCTTGCGGGACCATTTATCGGCGCCCCGAATGGGAAAGTTTTCTCGCGCGGGTGCCGGAGCATGTAGTAATCGTCGCGGACGAGGCCTACTTCGAATTCGTGCGCGACCCCGGCTATCCCGATTCGCTTAAGTATCACGACGGCAAGCGGCTTATAGTGACGATGCGCACTTTCTCGAAGATCTTCGGCCTGGCCGGCCTGCGGGTCGGTTACGCCGTGGCGCGTCCGGACGTCATCCGGATGCTCAACAACGTGCGTCAGCCGTTCAACGTCACTTCGCTGGGCCAAGCCGCGGTGATCGCCGGGATGGACGACGAGGAGCACGTCCGCAACACGCTGCGGGTTAACGCCGAAGGGATGGCCTATCTTGAAGGCGAGTTCGCCCGGCTCGGTATCGCCTGGGTTCACAGCAACGCCAATTTTATCCTGGCCGAGGTCGGCGACGGCCGCAGGGTGTTCGACGAATTGCTCAAGCTCGGTGTGATCGTGCGGCCGATGGGCGGCTACGGCCTGCCGCGGCACGTGCGGATCACGGTCGGGCTCGAAGCCGAGAACCGCCAACTTGTAGCAGCGCTCGCCAAGGTGCTAGTCACCGCCTGATGTCCCAGCTTTTCCGTCAATTGACGATTTGCGGGGTCGGCCTGATCGGTGGATCCCTCGCGCTCACCGTTCGCAGGCAGGGCCTGGCCGGACGCGTGGTCGGGCTCGGCCGCACGCAGGCGAACCTCGAGGTCGCACTGGCGCGCGGGCTGGTCGACAGCGCGACGCGCGACCCGGCGGAAGCCGCGCGCGGCGCCGACTTGGTGCTGCTGGCGACCCCGGTAATGACTTTTCCCGCGACCCTAGCGGCGATGGTGCCGCATCTGCCCGCGGACGCGGTGGTCACCGACGTCGGCAGCGTCAAGTCGTGGGTGGTGGATGAACTCGAACCGCTGCTCGGTCCCGCGATGGCGCTGGTGGCGGTGCATCCGGTGGCCGGCAAGGAGACCACCGGAGCGGTCGCGGCGGCGGAAGACCTTTTCGCCGGACGCCGCGTAATCGTGACGCCGTCGGCGCGGAGCACCCCCGCCGCAGTGGAGAAAATCGAGACTTTGTGGCGCGCGACCGGAGCGCAAGTCGAGCGGATGGCGCCCGCGGTGCACGACGCGATCCTGGCCCGCGCGAGCCATCTGCCGCAGGTCGTCGCAAGCGCACTGGGCGCGGCGCTGGCCGACGAGCAGGTCGACGGGCGTTGGGCGGCTGGATTCGGCGCCGGCGGTTTGCGCGACACCACGCGAATCGCGGCGTCGTCGCCCGAGATGTGGCGCGATATCTGCCTTACCAACCGCACGGCGATCCTGCAGGCGCTGGCGCTCTACCGGGGCGCGTTCGATCAGTTCGCGCGCGCGGTCGAAGGCGCCGACGCCGACGGACTCGTGCGCCTGTTCGAGCAGGGCCGCCGGATGCGCGAGCGGATCAAGTAATGTGCCGGCGAGGTTCAGGCGGGCGCGAGGCGGCGGAGCGTAACCGATGGATCGGATGACGGGGCGCGCGCGGCCGGTGATCGCGATCGACGGACCGGTCGGCGCCGGCAAGTCGACGGTGGCGCGTGCGCTGGCCCGCGTGCTCGGGTTCACTTACCTCAACACGGGCGCGATGTATCGCGCGGTGGCGATTGCGGCGCGTGCGCGCGGACTCGATCCCGATGATCCCGCGCTGGCGGAGCGGCTGGCGGCGATGCTCGAGAAGGTTTCGATCACCTTCGACGGCGAGCGCGTGTTGCTCGACGGCCATGACGTGAGCGGCGAGATCGGCGCACCCGCGGTCGGCGACCTGGCCTCGCGCCTTTCGACGCTGGCGGTGGTGCGAGCGCGGATGCGCGTGGCGCAGCGCGCCGCGGGACGCGACGGCGGGATCGTGATGGAGGGCCGCGATATCGGCACCGCGATCTTTCCCGACGCCGAGTTCAAGTTCTTCCTCACCGCCGACGTGAACGTGCGCGCGCAGCGCCGCTTCGCGGAACTGGCGGCCAAGGGGGAGCGTGTGACGTTCGCCGCAGTGCTGGCGGAGTTGCGCGAGCGCGACCGGCGCGACCAGGAGCGCGAGTTGGCGCCGCTGCGCCAGGCCGCCGACGCGATCGAGATCGACGCGACCGCGCTCAGCGCGAGCGCAGTGGTCGCAGCGATGAAGTCGCGGATCGATCAAGCTTTGCGCGGCGAAAAGGACTTGAAACGAACCTAGCTCCCTTGTATGGATGGCAATAGCCTCGAAGTGCCCGGAAGGTCCCACTAAATGGAGAAAGACTTGTCTGACAAAACGAACGGAGGAACGAATGATTTCGAGTCGCTGATGGAACAGAGCCTGCGCGCGCCACGCCCAGGTGACGTGCTTGCCGGCACGGTACTTCTCATCACCCGCGATAACGTAATCATCGACATCAACTACAAATGCGAGGGGCAGGTGCCGCTCGCCGAGTTCCTGGATCACGAAGGCAAGGTCGCGATCAAGGAAGGCGACGAGGTTGATGTCTACTTCGAGGGCACCGAGACCGAGAACGGTACGGTGATGCTCTCGCACGCCAAGGCGGAGAAGTACAAAGTCTGGCGCGAGCTCGAGCGCGCGTTCCAAAGCGAAACTCCGGTCGAGGGCGTGATCCTCGGCAAGGTCAAGGGCGGCCTGCAGGTCGATATCGGGGTGCCGGCGTTCCTGCCCGGTTCGCACGTGGACTTGCGGCCCGCGCGCAACCTGGATCGTTACGTTGGCCAGCGCGGGCGCTTCCAGATTCTCAAGTTCAACCGCGCTCGCGGGAACGTGGTGGTTTCGCGGCGCAGTGTGATCGAACGCGAACGCGCCTCGCTCAAGGAGCAGACGCTCAAGGTGCTCGAAGAGGGCGTCATCCTCGAAGGCACGGTCAAGAACATCACCGACTACGGGGCCTTCGTCGACCTCGGCGGAATCGATGGCCTGCTGCACATCACCGACATGGCCTGGGGCCGGCTGCAACATCCCTCCGAAGTGGTCAAGGTGGGCGACAAGGTCAAGGTGGTCGTGCTCAAATACGATCCGGCGCGCGAACGCGTCTCGCTCGGCATGAAGCAGATCATGACCGATCCGTGGAGCCGTGTCAGCGAAGCCTATCCGGTGGGCGCGCGTTTCCGCGGCAAGGTCGTGAGCGTGACCGACTACGGCGCCTTCGTCGAGCTGGAAAAGGGTATCGAGGGCCTGATCCACGTCTCCGAGATGACGTGGAGCAAGCGCGTGGTGCATCCGTCGAAGGTGGTGAACGTCGGCGATACGGTCGAAGTGCAGGTGCTGGGCGTCGACGAAGCCAACCGCCGGATCTCGCTGGGGCTCAAGCAGACCGAGCCGAATCCATGGGAGGCGCTCGCGGCGCGCCATCCGATCGGCAGCACGATTCAAGGCAAGGTGAAATCGATTACCGATTTCGGAGTGTTCGTCGAGATCGAGCCTGGGATCGACGGGCTGGTGCACATTTCGGATCTTTCGTGGACCAAGAAGGTGCGCCATCCTTCGGAGGTCTACAAGAAGGGCGATGAGGTCGAGGCGATCGTACTCGGCATCGAGATCGAGAACGAACGCGTCAGTCTCGGCGTGAAGCAGCTCGCGGGCGATCCGTGGGACACCGTGGCGCAGCGCTACCCGCTCAATACACGGGTCAACGGCAAAGTGAGCTCGGTAGCCGACTTCGGGGTTTTCGTCGAGCTCGAAGAAGGGATCGAGGGGCTGATTCACATTTCCCAGCTCAGCAACGAACGCGTGGACAAGCCTTCGGCGCTGTTCAAGGTGGGCGATGAGCTCGAGGCGCTGGTGGTCCAGGTCGACACCCGGGAACGGCGCATCGGGCTGTCGATCAAGGCTCTGCGCCAGCACGAGGAACGCGAGGAGATGCAGGCCTATCTCAAGCGCGATCACGAGGCGGCGCGCTTCTCGCTCGAAGACATCCTCAACGAAGAACTCCGCCTGGACCGCGAAGAGAGCGGACGCGCGCGCAGCGGACGCGGACGCGAACGTTAGGAGCGGACCGGCAGGCCGGCTGGCGGTGAGCGCGCGTGGCCATGACCAAACGGCGGCTAATCGAAGAGCTCGTGGCGCGATGCGAGGAATTGTCGCACCGCGATTCGGAGGCGGTCGTTAACGCGATGTTTGACGAAATGGCGCAGGGGCTGGCGCGCGGAGAGCGGATCGAGATCCGCGGTTTCGGCAGCTTCGGCGTCAAGCAGCGCCGGGCCCGCCAGGGACGCAACCCCAAGACCGGCGCGCCGGTGGCGGTGGCCGCCAAACGCATCCCTTTCTTTCGCGCCGGCAAGGAACTCCGGGCCGAGGTCAATGTCGAGGCGGGAGTCCGGCCGGCACGATCGGCGTGAGTCGGCCGCGGCCGGCGGTGCGCGCCTGTGGGCGCCGTGGCGTTCGGCCTATCTGGCGGCAGCGCGCGAGCGCACGCAGACCTGTATCTTTTGCCTCGGGCCGATCGAGGCCCGTTCTCGGCGCCGGCGGTTGGTGCTCTACGCAGGGCCCCTCGCACTGGTCATGCTGAACCGCTATCCTTACAACAACGGCCATCTGATGATCGCGCCGCGCCGGCACGTTGCGACGCCCGAGCTGTTGACGCGCGAAGAGCGCGCTGCGATCGGGGAAATCCAGGCGCTGGCAGTGGAACGGCTGCGCCGGGCGCTGCGTCCCGACGGCATCAATCTCGGCGCCAACCTGGGACGGAGCGCAGGTGCGGGCTTTGCCGATCACATGCACTGGCATGCAGTACCGCGCTGGGATGGCGACACGAACTTCATGCCGGTAATCGGATCAACCCGCGTGCTCTCGCAGCATCTGGAACAAAGTTTCGCGCTGCTTGCGCCACATTTCAAAGCGATCGACACTGCTTTATCCTAAAGCCAGGGACTTCGCCGCGGCATTTATCATGGATCAAACCTTCCTTAAGCTTCGCACCTTCGGAGAACTGAAGCGCGCCGGCTATCAATCGCTGCCGGTCCGGCTGGAGATGCGCAACAATCTGCTCACGCGCCTGCGCAACAACGAACGGGTTCTGCCCGGGATCGTCGGCTACGACGACACCGTCCTGCCGGAAATCGAAAACGGCATCCTGGCGGGTCATCACATGATTCTGCTGGGGGAGCGCGGCCAGGCGAAGTCACGCATTATCCGCGCGCTCGCGCTATTGCTCGACGATTACGCCGCGGCGGTCGAGGGCTGCGAGATCAACGACGATCCGTATGCGCCGATTTGCCAGCGCTGCCGCAAACTGCTGGCCGACAAGGGCGACGCGGCGCCGATTAGCTGGATTGCCCGCGAGCATCGCTACGCCGAGAAACTGGCGACGCCCGATGTTTCGGTCGCCGATCTGATCGGCGAGATCGATCCGATCAAGGTGGCCGAAGGGCGCTATCTTGCCGACGAGGAGACCATCCACTACGGCCTCATCCCGCGCACCAATCGCGGCATCTTCGCGATCAATGAACTTCCCGACCTCACCGAGAAAGTCCAGGTCGGCCTGTTCAACCTGATGGAGGAGAAGGACGTCCAGATCAAGGGCTACAAGATTCGGCTGCCGGTCGATCTGGTGTTCGTCGCGAGTGCGAACCCCGAGGACTACACCTCGCGCGGACGGATTATCACCCCGCTGAAGGATCGCTTCGACCTCCAGATACGGACGCATTACCCCAAAACGCTCGAGCACGAGATCGCGATCATGGAGCAGGAATGCAGCTATCCGCTGCGTTCGGAGACGCCGCTGCGGATCGCGCAGTTCCTCAAGGAAATACTCGCCCAGATCACGTTTGAGGCGCGGGCCTCCAATGAGATCAACCAGGCCTCGGGCGTGTCGGTGCGCGTGACCATCAACAATTTCGAGTCGGTCATCTCGAACGCCGAGAAGCGCGCCGTGCGCAACGGCGACAGCGAGATCGCGCCGCGCTTGTCCGACCTGCATTCACTCTACGCTTCCACCGCGGGCAAGCTCGAACTCGAGTACGTGGGCGAGGACAAAAAAGAGGACGACCTGATCGAGCGGCTGGTCAACCGCGCGGTCCTGAAGATTTTCGACCGCTATCTGAAGCTCGACGATTTGAAGGGCGTGATTACCTACTTTGAGGAGGGCTGGGGCGTCGAAGTCTCCGACAGTTCCCCCGCCTCGGACTACATGGATGCGCTGCGCGAAGTGCCGGGGCTGCGCGATGCGGTCGACCAGCTCGGCACCTTCGAGACCCCGGGCCTGATGGCGACGGCGAGCGAATTCATCTTCGAGGGCCTCCATCTCCATCAGAAACTGAACAAGGAACGGCAGGGCGGACGCTTCTCTTATCACGCCTGAGGTAATGGCCGCGCAATGGTAACCACGCGCTACACGCAGTGGGACGGCACCCAGAAGCTCAGGCTCGACGCCGACAAGGTTTTCGAGAAGCTCGCCGAGTACCTGTCGTACACCGACGACGTCCGCCAGGCGCTGGACTGGATGATGCGCCAGGGGATGGATTTCGACGGCGTCAAGGTGCAGGGGCTCGAGGAATTCCTCGAACAGTTGCGCCAGGAGATGCGCCAACGCTACCGCGACTTCAATCTGCGCAACGCGCTCACCGATATGGAGCGGCGACTCGAGGATATCCTGAACCGCGAGCGGCAGACGCTCGAACAGATGCGCGCTCAGAAGCCGGGAACCGAAGAGAAAGAACGCCAGTTGAGCCGTATTCCGCGCCGTCTCTCCGAAGCGCTGCGCAAGCTCGAAGGCTACGAGTTCGAGGATCCGCAGGCCAAAGCCGACTTCGACGAATTACTGGCCGAGTACGAGGATATCCGCGACCTCGAGAATTTTCGCGATCGCTTCGGACATATGTTCCATGGGCCGAAGAGCCTGAACTACGAGCAGTCGCTCGAGCTCATGCGCGAAATGGATCGGATGCGCCAGCTCGAGCAGGACCTGATGCAGGGCAACTTCGAGACGATCTCGATGGAGGACCTGAAGGACCTGCTGGGCCAGCAGGCGCATCAGGACTTCCAAAACCTGCGCCAGGTCGTGCTCCTGCTGCAAAACTCCGGGTACATGACGCAGAAGGGCGACCATATGCAGTTGTCGCCCAAGGGCGTGCGCCGGATCGGGCAACTGGCGCTGCGCGACATTTACCAGGGTCTGCTCAAGGATCGCGCGGGCTCTCATGTCACCGACCATCGCGGCATCACCGAGATGCGCCCTGACGAGGTCAAGCCCTACAGCTACGGCGATCCGCTCAACCTGAATCTGGTCGCCACACTGAAGCACGCGCTCGCGCGCAAACCCGGGGTACCGCTCGAGCTCGATCCCGGCGACTTCGTGATCTACGAAAACGACTTCGGCACTTCGTCGTCAACCGTGCTGTGCCTCGACATGTCGTGGTCGATGAGCTGGGAGGGCAGATTCGCCGCGGCGAAGAAGGTTGCGCTGGCGCTCGAGACGCTGATTCGTGCAAAGTTCCCGCGTGATTTTTTCTCGATTGTGGGCTTTTTTACGCGGGCGGTCGAACTGAAGCTCAAGGACCTGCCCGAAGCTTCCTGGAACATGGGCGACCCCTTCACGAATCTTCAGGATGGACTCAGGCTCGCTTCCGATCTGCTCGGGCGTCATCCCTCGCGCAACCCGCATATCATCGTCATCACCGACGGGCAGCCGACGGCATACTTCCTGAACAAGCGGCTCTATTGCGAATGGCCGTTGTCGTTCGGCGGAATCAGCATGCGCGCGGCGCAGGAGACCCTGAAGGAGGTCGAGCGCGTCACCCGCAAGGGCATCACGATCAACACCTTCATGCTCGACGACTCGCCAAGCCTGCGCGCCTTTGTGGAGAAGATGACCCAGATTAATCGCGGGCGCGCGCTCTATACTCGCCCCGATCATCTGGGCGAGTACATGCTGGTCGATTATCTGTCGAAGAAGCGCAAAAAGGCCTGAAGCCTGCCACGCCTATTTCGGGGCCGAGTCGGGGTTGTCCGGCGCGACCGATTCGTTCAGCGCGTCCTGTACCGACTGCGAATCTTCCTGCCGATTCCATTCCGCGAGATGCCAGCCCTGTTTGAAGGCTGCCACGCGTTGCGCCGACGAGCCATGCTTGCCGGCTCCGCTACCGCCTCCGGCGCCGTATTCGTCGCCCGTCATCGTCCAGTAGGGCGTCAGGTCGGTCGCGCGGATCTTGAGCTTCTGCAGCGTGAAACCGGCGAAACGATCGGCTTCGAGCTCCTTGATCTCGCTGGGGACGCCCGCACGCGACGAATCGGAGTCGCGATGGTACTCGTGGCCCGCTTCATGCGCGAAGATGGCCCACAGCATCGGCGCGATCACTTCGGGGTCGTTCACATCGAGCCGCATGGCCATCAGCATGCCCATCGCGGTCATATTGTAGAAGATGCATCCGCCGGCAGCCGCGTGCGGCTGCTCGAGGGCAACGGTCTGGTAGACCGAGAAATCGGTGCCCCACAATTCATTGATCCGGCCGACGATCGTCTGGATCGCGGGCGCGGCCGGCAGCGCCATCTCGCCGCACACCGACGTGGCCTTGCCGTCGGTGGCGCGGGCGGACCCGGGCGTCGGTGTTGGGGCAACCGAGTGCTCTTCCGAACCGCTGCGATTGATTACTTCCCAGTCGTCCTGCGCGTACGCGATCGCGGCGCTGCCCGTTGCCACTATCGCCGCCAAGGCGGCGGCAATGGCCGGCATTCGGCCGCGGATGCCTTTCCGCAGGGTCCCGCGCATCAAATCAGACCGGCGCATTTATAAATCGCATCGTATTGCCGTGTGAGTGTCAAGGCGGAATTCCGGCTTGCGCAACGCGCGGAGCCGCGTTGTTCCGCGCTGTCGCTATCTTACGGAATCGCGATTCCAGTGTGGCGCAGCGTCAATAGGGGGGGCGGTGGTGGCGTGGACCGCTGCCATCTTCACCGGTGTAGGCGGCGCGCTCCATACTCCGCCGATATTGCGCAATACGATCTCGCCGGCCTCGTTGCCGGAGGCGGCGATCAACCGCCGGACCGGCTCGTCCGCCGGCTCCCTGGAGAGCCGGAACGTTCCCCAGTGAATCGGTATCAGATAGCGCGCGCCGGTCTCCTTGAACATCGCCCAAACCTGCTCGGGGTCGGCGTGGTTCCAAATCCACGGATCGTAAGCGCCGATCGAAAAGGCCGCAACTTCGGGGGGATGGTTGTGCAGCGCCGCAAAAAGGCCGGTCCAGGCGCTGTCGCATGCGAGCAGCATCCGCACGCCGTTTTTTTCCAGCACGTAACTGTTGTAACCATAATCGCGCCCGTACGGCGGCCAGCGCTTGCCCCAATGGCGCGCGCCCATGGCGGTAACGGTCAGGCCGTCGACGACGGTTTTGTCGCCCCATCCGAGTTCGCGTACGTCGTTGAAACCCAACGGGCGGATGAGTGCGCCGCAGCCGGTGCATGCGATCACCACCGCGGTTTTGGGCAGCGCCTCGAGCGAGGGCACGTCCAGATGGTCCATATGGGCGTGCGTAATCAGGATTAAGTCGAGCGCCGGCAATTCCTCGGGCTTGAGCGGAGCGGGGGTCAGGCGATGGGGTCCGATCGTGAAAAGCGAAGCGAACGAAAGTCCCACCCGTGAGAAGAAGGTCGGGTCGCTGATCACCCTGACTCCGAAGTAGTTCATCAACAGCGTGGCGTGGCCCAGGTTGGCGATTGTCACAGTGCTGGCCGGCCATTGCGCGGGTTGCAGTCGCGGCTGCCGTTTCGCCGAGCCGTCGTCCGGGGCAGCGCTGCGGAGAAACACCGGCGCCAGAATTATCGCGGCGCCCAACAGCAGAACCGGCACGGCGTACCGCGCCAATCGCGCCATTGTGGTAACTCGCCGCGATCGCATCATCCGCTTGGAGGCGGCGGAAAGCAGGGCAGCCTGCTCGCCACCACGTATTGGTAAACGCGACCGTTCCAGCTGAAAGTCCCCATTCCCGAACCGAAGTCAACCGTCAGCGCAACCAGCCGATCCTGTTCGACTTCGCTTTGCGGCTCGTTGGCGGCGTAGGCGAGGTAACTGCTGCCGGTTGGAGGGAGTTCCCCGGATATTGGGGGCGTAAAATTCATCTGCATGAAATTGACCGCCGTGCGCCAACCGCCCGGGCCAGTATCCTTGTCGGGCACCGGCGCCCACTGCGGTTCGTCGGGCGATCCGCCCAGACGCAGTTCCCTGTATTCCGGCGCACCCGATGTGTTCTTGCGTATCTCGATGACGCCGGGAATCTCGAGGTCGAGCTCGTCACAGCGCTCCTCGCGATCGACTTCGTCCTCCTGCGGATGATTCGGATCCACCGAGTTGCGCGACGCGTTGCTCTGATGAGCCGACATCGTCGCAGCCTCCGCCAGGTTGACGACGCCGGAGCCAACTGCCTCGACCGCCTGTACGCCCAAGGGCGCAAGCTGAAGCGCGGCGGCCCAGCATCCGCAGGTTCCAAGCGCCAGGGCGGCCGCTCCCGCAACCAGGGCAAGCCGCATCAGGGAAAACTTTGGCTTCAGCAGCGCGATACCTGCAAAATCCCTCATTTTTTCCGGCCGATCACCAGCGAGGACGTAAACGGTGGCGTCGGCAGCGGGTCATGGTGGACATCACGGAAACCAGCGGCGCGGAGCCATTCGCTGACCTCACTAAAACTGTAGTCCCGGCCACGGGTGGTTAATAGCAGGTAGAGCGAAAAAATTGCTCCGGCGGCGGGCTCGGTCAACTCGGGATTCATGATGTGATCCTTGATCACGAGCAAGCCATCCGGACTAAGCACGCGAAAGCATTTACCAACCAGGGCTGCGTTGGTCGCTTCATCCTCGCTGTGGATTATGTTCGACATGAAGACTACGTCGGCCGGTCCGGGTAGTTCAGCTTCGCGATAGTCGACTGCGCGCAGCTCGATACGCTCGAGCGCCCACGGAGCGTGCTCGCCGATAATCCGTCGCGCAACCTCAAGTGTCGCTGGAAGATCATAGATTGCGCCCCGCGCCTGCGGATTGACCCGCAAAAACTCGACCAGGTAGGTGCCGGGACCGCCGCCAAGATCGACAATCGAGTGCGCGAAGCCGAGGTCTAGATGCTTGGCGGTGTAGACCGCATCGCCGCGGGCCCGCACTAGGCTGTCCATAGCGCGGATAAAACGCGCGGTCTCCTCGGGATGCGACTGATACATATCGGGCGCTCGCGCGGGCTCGCCCGAGCGAATTGATTGCTCGAGACGACCCCAGATTTCCCATAGCGCCCCGTCGAAAAGGATCATGCCGCCGAGATATTCCGGCGAACTCTCGATGAGCATCCGGCGCGAGGATGCGGTTAGCGCGTATTTTTTGCCGGTGAGGCTGAGAATCTCGAGGGCGGCCAGCGCGTTAGCCAGCAGCATCGTGGCTCGCGAGTCGCAGCCGAGCGCGTGAGCGAGGGCAGAAGCCTCGCATTCGCCGTCCTTCAGGGCTTCGAACAGGCCCAGCTTTAGTGCGATTTGAATCGCCCGCGCTTCGGCGTGCCCGCCGGCGAGTCCTGCGAGACGGGTGAAGTCCATCAAGGGACGACCGGGCGAGATCCGCAGTCCTTTTCTTGCGGCAGACGGTCAAGCCCTCGTTGGTGCATGCGCGGTTGTCGATAAAAGTTCAACTAGCGGATGAAGTCCTCGGTTATGTAAA
>DASPQS010000222.1:0-4176 GCA_035624865.1 Binataceae bacterium (SeqCode)
ATTCAATAAGGATTCTTGACCAGGCAACGTCCTCTCCCGCAAGATGGCGGAGCGAGGGTCCAGAATTGGGGCACCGTGCTAATGGAGTAAACTCCGTAGTCAGGAGTCGAGTATCCAGGCCGCGCGAATACCGCTATCTGCGTTGCTTTGGGTGGGCCAAGGCTTCGGGATTTGCTACCTGGATGGGAGGGCCGTCGATGTAGGCGACTAGTGCCTCCAGCGTATCGGTGTAGAAGGCCCTGAGCGTCTCGGACGTGACGTAGCCCAGGTGTGGGGTGAAGGTGACGTTATCCATCGCGCGGAACGGATGATCGACGGGAAGCGACCCCACATCGAAAACATCGATCCCAGCGCCGGTGATGCCGCCGGATCGCAGAGCCGCGATCAAGATCGGCCTACGCGATGATCGGTCCGCGGGAGGTATTGATGAAGTGGGCCTCGGGCTTCCTTGCCTGAGGCGCATGAATAGTGCGGACAAGCCGATATCGGCGCGGCGATTCGCTCGTTCGCATGATCCCCTCTCGGCCTCAGTTTGACAATGCGGGATGGCGTCGCTAGGTTCGCCGAAGATTCTGGCCCAACCCTGCTATTGCCACTGCAACGCGAGGGAGAATCGTGAAGCCCCAAGCGCTCAAACCGCCTAGCTTCCGCTGGTTCGATTACTCACGCTACAGTTTTTCGCTCGGCCTCAAAGCCGGCGAACACACGATTCTCTCAGGCCATTCCGCGTCCGAGTACGATTCACAAACGCGCGCAATCGTAGTCAAGGGTGGGATGGCCGAACAGAGCCGCACCGCGTGGACAAAGATCGCAACGATTCTGGAGGTGGGCGGGCAAAGCCTCGCCGACGTCGTTAGGGTCGTCGAGTACGTGACGCCGGCGGGAATCGAGCGTTACGCGGAAGCCGCCGGGGCGCGGGCTGAAGCACTTGGGGCAAATCGCCCTGCCCTCAACACCGTTGTGGTGAACAGTCTGCTGCGCCCGCAGGCGTTGATCGAAATCGAAGTCACCGCGGGGCGAGGTGAGCCGCCTCATGCCGCGCAAGCCGGAACATCGCCCGCATGGGCACCGGCGCGCGCGAGCGACGGCCTGGTCTATCTGTCTTCGGTGCTGCCGCTCGACGAGGCGGGCTCCGTGGTCGCGCCCGGCGACGTGACCGCTCAAATCCGCGCCATCTTTGCCCGCGCAGCGCGTATTCTCGACGCATTCGAGCTCGGGATGAGCGATATCGTAAAAACCGTTGACTACCTTACCCCGGCGGCACTTCCCGCGTACAAGGGAACCGCGCAGGTCCGTCGCGAAGTGTTGGCGCCGGTGTTTCCCGCGGCCACCGGGATCATCATGCCGCGCGTCGCGCATTCCGGCGCGATGATCCAAGTGGACTGCATCGCCTCACGATATCCGCGAGCCGCCATCAACCCAGGATGGGACAGTTACGCGCAACTCACCTACAGTCCCGCGATTCGCGCGGGCAAGTTGCTCTTTATTTCAGGTCACGCGGCCATCGATCCGAACTCCGGCCGTTCCATCCACGCGGGAGATGTGGTCGAGCAAGCTGCCTACGTTTACGACAAAATCCTGCAGGTGGTTGGCGCCACCGGTGGCAGTGCGGACAATCTCGTGAAGACGATCGAATACGTCACGCCGGCCGCGCTCCCGCGCTATCGTGAAGTCGGAGGCGTGCGTACCCGGATGCTGCGGGAGCCGCTTCCGGCGTCAACCGGCGTGGTTTGCGAAACCTTGCTCAGGCCGGAGTTTCAGATCGAGGTCGATTCCCTGGCGATCCTCGACTAGGAGAGGGAACCATCGCCACGCTGCTGACGGACGAGCTCAGAGCCTGGATCGGCCGCGAAGCTACGTACACCGCGCCCGATGAACTCGGCGCGGCGTCGATTCGTTACTTCGCACTCGCGGTCGGCGACGACAATCCGCTTTATACGGACGCCCAATACGCGCGTGAGGCCGGCTATTCCAGCACAATCGCGCCGCCGACGTTCATATGCGAGACCAATCAATACGTCCATCGTGAGCCCAATGACGACGGCTACATCGGCCATCATTGGGAGCTCCCGATTGCCGGATGCCGCATGGTTCGCGGCGGCAATGACTACGAATTCTTTCGTCCGGTGGTGCCTTCTGATCGAATAACCGTGGTCTGGCGGCTGGAAAATATTTCCGAACGCATCTCATCGAACGGGACACCGATGCTGATCGTGTTTGCCGTCGCCACCTATACGAATCAGCACGGTGAACCTCTCGCGCGCAACCGTGAAACGCTCATCTATCAGCCGCTCGCGGTGTCCCGATGATTGCGCCGACGCTCAAGGCCAAAGCTCTTAAGGTCGGCGACCCGGTCCCGCTGCTCGCACGCACGCTTACGCAGGTCCGGATGATTGCTTACGCCGGTGCAACCTGGGACTGGCATCGGCTCCACTTCGATCCTGCGTATGCCGCCGCGCGTAATCTCGCCGCGCCCGTGGTGGACGGCCAGATGCTCGGCGCTCTGCTTGCAGAGGCCTTACTCGATTGGCTCGGCCCGCGCGCGTTCATTCGACGGATGAGCTTTCGGCTGCGCGGAATGGTTTTTGCCAATGATACGGTATGGTGTGAAGGCGAGGTCAGCACGATCGCGGCAGAAGCGGATCGCGATATCGTGACAGTTGTGCAGCGCGTCCGCGTCGGAGATCGTCTTGCGGCTGACGGCACCGCAATGGTCGCGCTGCCCCGATAATCACTAACCCCCGTACAACACGCGTTGCGGATCGCAGGCGATCCGGCGCGCGCCAGTTACATTCACGGACGGTAGCTCGGCGGTTCCTTGGTGATAAATACATCGTGGGCTGGCTCTCGCGATGGCCTGTGTCCGACACCCGGATAAACTCCGCGCGCCGGCGCGACTCCGCCGGATTCGAGGCATGTAGCCCATGCCAGCCTGCAGCCCGCCGATCAGTTGCTCAATATTCGCTCGGCGCCCTTATGCGGATGAGGGCGAGGAGTCCTATAATCGATTCTAGACTTGGTCCAGATCACGATTTAGGAGATCGAAACATGGCGACAAGAGTTTCGACAATCCTGAGGCAGAAGGGTCATGATATCGTAACGGTTAGGCCGAACCAGACGGTCTTGTCCGTGGCCAAAATGCTGACGATCAACCGGATCGGCGCGGCGCCGGTGATCGACGACCAGGGTCGGTTGGTCGGCATCATCTCCGAGCGCGATATAGTCCGCGCCCTGGCCGAGAACGGTGCGACGGTGCTGACGCTGCCGACCGAACTCCTGATGACGCGCGAAGTCACGACCTGCTCGCCCGAGGACGTGCTGGTCGACCTGATGGGAGTGATGACGAACCAGCGCATTCGGCATCTTCCCGTCGTCGTAGACCAGCGACTTCACGGAATCGTCAGCATTGGTGATGTGGTCAAGCAGCGCCTCGACGAAGTCCAGTTTGAGGTAGAGGAGCTACGCCGGTACATCTGGTCGTAGACCGATGGCCGATAATCCTGTTCGATACGATTGGAGCGAGAAATCGATTCGGCCTAGATTATCGCAAGACCCACCGCCGAACCTGAAGAGAATGAACTCCCAGCGAATCACCTCGCTCGGTTGCTGCGCTACCGCTCATCGCGACGCGGCGGCGCGCGCCGTGCTCTCTAAGCCGAAACTGATTTCGAGATTTTCGATTGCCGCAGGGAAAATAGGCTGCAGATTCTTGAGACTCTAGAATGTTGCGAAAGAAATTTTAGGTCAGAAGCCGGGGAGGGAAGACATGCCTTCGTACGTTATGATGTTTCACTACACCCATCAGGGGATCGAGAAGGTCAAACAGAGTACGGCCCGGATCGACGCGATAAGGAAAGTTTTCCAAAAACGCGGCGCAAAGGTGAAGGACGTTTATGCGCTGCTCGGACAGTACGACACGCTGTTCATCGTCGAGGCGCCCAACGACGAGTTGGTTGCAGCGCTCGCGCTTGAGATCGCGGAGCAGGGCAACGTCCGAACGGAGACACACCGCGCGTTTACCGAGACTGAATTCCGCAAGATCCTGTCGCAGGTCAAGTAACAGGGATTCGGCCACAGCTACGCAGTGCACGCCCCCTTCCGCAGACGGAGCTGGTGCCCGCGCTAAACGCTTGGACCTGCGATGGGTAGTCGCAATTGGGCGAACGGCCGAGGAAA
>DASPQS010000223.1:0-8135 GCA_035624865.1 Binataceae bacterium (SeqCode)
GATTTTATCGCCCAGACCGAAGCCAAGGCGCGCGCGAACCCGGGCGACCTCGCGACCTGGAATCGGCTGGGAGATGTCACACTGCGGGCGGCGATGTTCGATCCGGCCTACTACGCGACCGCCGAGGACGCTTACGCGCACGTGCTCAAGGTTGACCCGGAGAATCTCAACGCACTGCGCGGAATCGGCAATATCGACTTCGACCAGCGTAAGTACGACCAGGCGATTGCCGCCTATGAGCATTACCTGAGCCACAAGCCTGACGATCCGGACGTGCGCACGGACCTTGGCACCATGTACCTCTCGACCGGAGTCGCCGACCAGGCGATCAACCAGTACAAGAAGGTGCTCGAGGCCCATCCGGGATTCTTCGAAGCTCAGTTCAACCTTGCGGTCGCATACAGCCAGACCGGCGACATGACAAACGCCCGAACCGCGCTCGAAAAGGCGCGCAAGGTCGCGCCGGACGCGGACGGGCGCAACCGGGTCAACCAGATGCTGGCGTCGCTCGATACGAACGGGGCCGCGCCGTTATCTTCGGGCTCTGCCGCCGGCGCTGGCGCATCCTCGAGTGCACAGACCGCGAATGCGTCCGTATCCGACGGCGGCACATTCAAAGGCGCGATGGAGCAGATGCTGCGCGACCTGCCGGTTGCGGGGCCCAAGGTGCAATCGGTGCAATGGGATTCGCGAACCAGGGCGCACGTGCTGATGGACAACTTCCCGATGGATCAGATGCCGCCCTTCGCGCAGGCGAAATTCATGAGCGATCTCAAAGCCGGGATCGACCAGGTCAAGAAGTCGCATCAGGTGAATACTCCGGTCGAGATCGATCTGTCGGACGCCGCGAGCGGCCGCGTGATGCAGTCGGTCACCGAATAATGCTATTGACGGTCGAGTAAATCGCTCCCACGGCCGAAAAGGGGGACGACACCGATGGATAACGCCGGGCAAATCGAAATGTTGCGCAAGGCGGTCGAAATCGCGGGTCTCGACGCGCACGAGGTCGTCCTTCCGCAGGACCGCCAGGTGATCGTCGGCATGACTCGCTTTCATTACCTCGATTGGGGCGGCAACGGGCATCCGATCCTGTTCCTGCACGGGGGTGGACTGAACGCGCATACGTGGGACGTCGTCGCGCTGATGCTGCGCGAGCGCTACCGATGTATCGCGCTCGACCAGCGCGGCCATGGCGACAGCGAATGGTCGCCGGCGATCGATTACGGCGTGGAAACGCAGGTGTGCGACGTCGAGGGCTTCGTCGATTCGCTTGGGCTCGAGCGTCCGGTACTCGTGGGGCAGTCGATGGGTGGGCTCAACTCGATGGCCTATGCGGTGCGGCATAGCGCCCGGATGAAGGGGCTGGTAGTCGTCGACGTCGGCCCGGAAATCGAGGCGGCGGGAGCGCAGCGGATCCGCGAATTCGCGAGCACGCCCGAACTCGATTCGATCGATGCGTTCCTGGAGCGGGCGGTGCGTTTCAACCCGTTGCGCGATCCGGCGGTGCTGCGCCGGAGCCTCTTCTACAACCTGCGGCAGCTTCCGAGCGGCAAGTGGGCGCTCAAGCATGACCAGCGGCGGGCCTCCGAGGAAGCCGCGCGCATCAGCACGGCCCAGCGCGAGCGGCTGGCTCAGCAGGTTTCGAGGATCAGCTGTCCGACGCTGATTGTGCGCGGCGCGCTAAGCGAAGTATTGACGGACGCGGCCGCAGAGCGGTTTGCGCGATCGTTGCCCAACGCTCGCTGGGTGCGCGTCGAGAATGCAGGGCATAATGTGCAAGGTGACAATCCGCGCGGACTGCTCGAGGCAATGCGTCCGTTTCTGCGGGAAGTCGGTCTGTAGATTCCCCGCGGAAAAAACGGTGCGTTCAGCCGGGGTCGCCGCTGATTGACATCCGGCGCAGGCTTTCGAGCCAGTTCTGATGTTCGCGCAGGAGCGCGCGGCGCAAGTACCAGCGCCCCATCGTGGTCAAGGGGCCGGTCTGCTTCTCCTCGGTAACCACGCGACAACCTTCCCCGACCGGCTCGAGCTCCCATCCGTGGTAAGCCTTCAACCCAAATGCGGTCGCGTCCCAGCCGATCTCGCGGTAGGGCTCGAAGATCCGGACGAGGCTGCGAACGCGAACGCCGAAAGTCTTCCACACGAATGCGGTATTGAGTCTAAGATCGGGTCCGGGGTCGTGGCGAAAGCGGACCCAGGCACAGTTTGAGTACCATTCAGGCCATCGCGCGGCTCGGCATAGCCATTGCCAGACGCAACGGGGTGCAGCCGGGATCAGAATTTCGTTGCGGACGCTAACCACGGCACGTTCGGGTGGCATGTCCTCGGGCCAACGCATTGTTGTGACCTCACGTCCCAAGAGACCGCCCCCTCCCGGCGCTCGCGTTTCTATTCAGTCCTTCGTCGCCCCCCTCTTATTCACCAGCGCTGCCCGATTTGCCGACAGTATGCCGCGCACCCATCGGGGCAGACCGTCAAGTTCACGCGGGAGCAGCTTGTCACAAATTCCTGCGTAGCGATAGATGGGCCGGATTCGTCGCCTACCCAACAGAACCGTTGTTCTATATCAGCAAAAGGCGGCCTTCCTGCCGCGATAGAACCCGTTCGAGGAGAATAATCGGAAGACTGTGAAATGAGGAATTCGATTTAGCCTGTTCGTCTGCTCTCGGAGAGCGAGACGCAGTTGCTGGAGACTAAAATGATTTGGGGGCCGGAATCAGATTCCGGCCCCCCTGCCGTACCCCACATCCGCCGCTCCGCAACCACACTTTGAAAGCGGGCATCCGCTCCCGCTTTGCAACCAAATCAGGCCCCGGAGAAGCTTTCTTCCGCGCCGACACCGCCAGCCGCCCAACTCACCCCGATCCGCCGCCTCCCAACCACAGCTTCTCCGAGGCCTCCCCTATAGCGCCGTTAAGCGCTCCGCCCCCATCAGTCGCGTGTGGCCCAACTGAACCAACACACTCATGCGCGATTCCCGAACGTGGACGTGTGCTTGAAAGTGTGTCCACACCTGATCGCGGCGCGTTCGCGCGATTCCTCGAGCAGGCGCCACTGAGTCGCGCTCCCGTTGCGCCATGCGAGATTCTCGAACCAGAACGTTTCGGCGCATCGCGCACAGCGATAGCTCATCTCGAAGGGAACTTCGCTTACCGAAGTCAGCACCGCACCCTCCCTGAGATCGTGGCCGCGGTCGCGCAAGGTAGCGAATTGCGTGCTCTCGATCAGACATCCGCGTGCCCTCGCGAGTTCGATTCCGAAACGTGCCGCATCCACCATTTGCGCCCCCTTTGATTCGGTCTCACGCCATCCGGACCGACCGATGACGCTCGCGCCGCTCGCGGCACGATTCGCCGGCTGAACCTCCGGAAATCTCGAGCAGCCGCCACCGAGCCGAACCGTCTGAAGACCAAGCCGAGTTCACGAAGCTGATCGATGAACCGCAGAAGCGGCACTGGAAACGCACCCTGAAGGGAACATCGGAACCCAACGGCGTATCCATGACACCGTCGTCAAGTTCATGGCCAAGGGCGCGCTGCGCCCGGAAATCGTCCGAATCGAGCAACCGGCGCCGCGCCTGGAGAAATTCGATATTCCAACTCATTGCGCCCTCACGAACATCCGCTGGTCGTGCCGCAGTTCATGCACTTATAGCAAGTGCCGTTCCGCACCATGATGCAGCCGCAATCGGGACATGGCGGCGCGTCTGCCTGATTGATGAACGCCTGGCGCAGACTCGTGTCCTTACCCTCCCCAATATCGGCCACGACGGCGGTACGCGGACGCACGCTCGCAAGTTTGGGCGCAAGAGAAAGTTGGGACTGCTCGGACTCCGACGACGGCGGCAGCGTGATGATGCCGACTTCGCTCTTGGCCTGCTCGTCGAGGAACTTCGATGCGAGCCAGCGGAAGAGATAATCGACGATCGATTTGGCGTAAGGAATCTGGGGATTCTTGGTGAAGCCCGAGGGCTCGAATCGCATGTGCGCGAACTTGTCGACCAGGAATTGCAGCGGTACGCCGTACTGCAAGGCGTATGAAATCGCGGTCGCGAACGAGTCCATCAGACCGGAAATCGTCGATCCCTGCTTCGACATCGAGACGAAGATCTCGCCCGGCGTCGAGTCTTCATACATGCCGACCGTGATGTAGCCTTCGTGGCCGGCGATATCGAACTTGTGCGTGATGGACCGGCGTTCGTCGGGGAGCTTGCGCCGGTACGGGCGGAATTCATCAACAGGCGCGGGCGCGATCGCTGCGGCTGGACGCGGCGATTCGGGCACAGCTGGCGTTTCCGCAGTTTTGCCGGTGTTGAGCGGCTGCGTGCGCTTTGATCCGTCGCGATAAATCGCCACCGCCTTAAGACCGAGCTTCCACGCCGCGACGTAGGCTTCGGCCACCTCTTCGACCGCAACTTCGGTCGGCATGTTGATGGTCTTGGAGATGGCGCCGGAGACGAAGGGCTGCACCGCTCCCATCATTTTCAGATGGCCCTGGTAATGAATCGATCGCGATCCCGATCGCGGCTTGAAGGCGCAGTCGAAGACCGCCAGATGCGCGTCGGCCAGATGCGGCGCCCCCTCGATAGTTTCGTGTTCGTCGAGGTACTCGACGATCTCCTGAACCTCACGGGAATCGTAGCCCAGCCGCCGCAGCGCGCGCGGCACGGTGCCGTTGACGATTTTCAGCATCCCGCCGCCAACCAGCTTCTTGTACTTGATCAGCGCGATATCGGGCTCGACGCCGGTCGTGTCGCAATCCATCATGAAGGCAATCGTGCCGGTGGGCGCGATAACCGTCGCCTGCGAGTTGCGATAGCCGGCCACGCTGCCCTCGCGCAGCGCCTCGTCCCACGAGTCGCGTGCGCCGCGCAGCAATTCCAGCGGCACGTGCGCAGGTTCGAGCTTGTAGGCGTAAGCCTTGTGGCGTTCGATCACCTTGAGCATCGGCTCGCGATTGACCGCAAAACCCTCGAACGGCCCCATTGCGGCCGCGATACGCGCGGACTGGAGATAGGCCTCGCCCGTCATCAGCGCGGTCACGGCACCGGCGTAACTTCGTCCCTGGTCGGAATCGTAAGGCATCCCCAGCGCCATCAGCATCGCGCCCAGGTTCGCGTAGCCCAATCCAAGCTCGCGGAAGGAATGCGCGTTCTGGCCGATTTCAGCGGTCGGGTACGACGAGTTGTCGACCAAAATGTCCTGCGCGGTGATCATCACGTCGACCGCATGGCGAAACGCCTTGACGTCGAATTCGCCGCGCTCGTCGAGGAACTTCAGCAGGTTTAGCGAAGCCAGATTGCAGGCCGAGTTGTCCAGATGCATGTACTCGCTGCAGGGATTCGACGCGTTGATGCGCCCGCTGTTGGGGCAGGTGTGCCAGTTGTTGATCGTGGTGTCGAACTGCATCCCCGGGTCGCCGCAGCCCCAGGCCGCCTCTGCGATCATCCTCAGCAGGTCGCGCGCGCGATACTCGTCGGCCACTTCGTTGTCGCGCACGAAATGGGTCTGCCACTCGCCGTTGTTGGCCACTGCGCGCATGAACTCGTCGGTCACGCGCACTGAATTGTTCGCATTCTGGAAGAAGACCGAACCGTAGGCCGGACCGTCGAGCGAGGCGTCATAACCGGCCGCGATCAGCGCCCACGCCTTCTTCTCTTCCTCCTGCTTGCACTTGATGAAGTCGACGATGTCGGGATGGTCGACGTTGAGCACGACCATCTTGGCTGCGCGGCGGGTCTTGCCGCCCGACTTGATCACGCCGGCCGAGGCGTCGGCCGCCTTCATGAAGGAGAGCGGCCCCGACGCGGCGCCGCCCGCCGAAAGCTTCTCCCGGCACGACCGCAGCGCCGACAGGTTCACGCCCGAACCGGAACCGCCCTTGAAGATCATCCCCTCGTTGCGATACCAGCCGAGGATCGACTCCATGTTGTCCTCGACCTTCAGGATGAAGCACGCCGAGCATTGCGGCTTCGGCTCGATGCCCACGTTGAAATAGACCGGGCTGTTGAACGACGCGCGCTGCGTCAACAACAGCGCGCTGAGCTCGGCCTTGAAGCAGTCGCGAGCGCTATCGGAAGCGAAGTAACCCTGTTTTTCGCCCCATCCGGTAACCGTATCGGCCACGCGGCCGACAAGCTGGCGGACAGAAGTTTCGCGCTTGGGGCTCCCCAGCGGGCCGCGGAAATACTTGGAGACGACGACGTTGGTCGCCGTCTGCGACCAGGCGCGCGGGACTTCCACGTCGCGCTGCTCGAAGACCACGCGGCCGTCCTCGCCCGAAATGATGGCGGACCGCAGTTCCCATTCGACTTCGGACATCGGATCGATACCGGGGCGGGTAAAATAACGTTCGATAACGACGCCGGAGCGCTTGGGGAGGCTCTGTGGCTGGCCTTTGCTGGTTTTCTCCGTCATCTGAGCCATGCGCCCGACCCTCCTCCTCAACCCCAACCCCGATCTACCCTCTTACCGGTGTCTTGCGGGCGCAGCGCGCCCTCCCGTTTATTCTGATGGTTCGCCGCCGATTGCCGCGTGCTTCAGGGATATTACCGGATAGTGAGCTTGTCAAGGTCACAGACCCCACGGGTTGTATACAAGCCTCTGTTGATAACTACATATTAGGGTCTTGACAGGCGCTTTGCCAGTGTTTCGCCACGACATGTACCGCTATGGAGACGTCGGGAATGACTACGGATAGGGCCTTTGGACGAGAAAATCAGAGCGTCTCGTCTCTTACATGCAGATATGTAGTTTTCGAAGTATTTCGAGACTATTAAATTGCTGTTAGCAAATTTGTGGATAACCGCCGCAAACCGCTGCCTCTCTCGACAGGCTTGTTGCCTGTCGGCCGGGAAGCGCTATCGTTAAGCATGATGGCGGCGGTGCGGCGGAAATTCCCCCTCCAAATCGGAGGCGCGATTCAAAACCTCCTGGCCCGGCTCGACGGCGAGGGCCATTTCGATATCGTGCGCCTCGTACGGGTATGGCCCGAGGCCGTCGGCGAAGCGATCGCGCGCCGCACGGAAGTGGCCTCGCTCAAGTTCCACACCGCAGTGGTCAGGGTCTCGGGCGCGATGTGGATTCAGGAACTCAACCTGATGAAACCGCAAATCCTGGCCCGCCTGCGCGACGTGATGGGCGATGACGCCGTACGCGACCTGCGCTTCGTGCAAGGCCGCCTCAGCCGGCGCGAACGGCCGCGATTGCGCGCGCTTCCTCGCGGCATCCGCCGCTCGATCGACCTGCCGGAACTGAAGGACCCCGAACTCAAGCAGGCCTTCGAACGGCTGATCGAGGCGTGGGGCCGCGCCCCGCGCTGAAAGCCGCCGCGAAACCATAAATTCGCACACACGTACCACTGAGCAGGGCAATGCTTCGAATCGGCAGCATGGACCAGGAGCATCGGCCGCTCCACGCGCTCAACCGGCTCGGTCTCGGCCCGCGGCCCGGCGATCTCGAAACCGTCCGGCGGATCGGTGTCGATCGCTGGATCGATCAGCAACTCGATCCCGATTCGATTCCGATGCCGCCCGAACTTGACGCGCAAATCGCTTCGATTCGGACGCTGCACATGACTCCGGTCGAGCTGTTCATGCAGTTTCGCGCTCCGCTGGTCAAGGCGATTAAGAACAACCCGGACGCGAAAAAAGAGCTGCGGCGCCAGACCCGCGTCGTTCTCGAAGAGGCGACGCAGGGACGGATCGTGTGTGCGATCGCGGGACCGCGACAGCTCCAGGAGACGATGACCGCCTTCTGGTTCAACCACTTCAACGTCTTCGCGGGCAAAGGCCTGTGCCATCTATGGGTCGGCGCTTATGAACAGGAGGCGATCCGGCCGCACACGATGGGCCGCTTCCGCGATCTCCTGGGCGCCACCGCAAAGCATCCCGCGATGCTTTTTTATCTCGACAACTGGCAGAACACCGCGCCCGACGCGCCCGGCCGCCACGGCAAGTTCGAGGGCATTAACGAGAATTACGCGCGCGAGCTGATGGAGCTGCACACGCTCGGCGTCAACGGCGGATATGCCCAGCAGGACGTGATCGCGCTCGCGCGAATCCTGACCGGATGGGGCATCGTTGCGCAGCGCCCGCGCGCCGCCGCCGCGCGACCAAGTGGATTCCTCGGGCGCGG
>DASPQS010000224.1:0-7338 GCA_035624865.1 Binataceae bacterium (SeqCode)
CCTCGACATCGGCCTGAAGGATCCACAGATGAGCGCGCCGGTGGGAGCCGTGTACTGGATCGGGATGCGTTCGTTTTACCAGTACAAGGGTTACAGTTTCTGCCTGACCTTCTCTCCGCCCGGCCATTTCGTTTCGATTACGCTGACTCGTGCGCCACTCACCGAGTTGATCCGTGATGTGGCGTTGGCTGACGCGGTCGCCACCGGAGACGATCGTTAGTGCCGGAAGCGACCCGGGGCGCCGCCCCAACGCTCAGGTTTTCCTGACGGTGGGCTATAATACGAGGCTAGCGCCGCATCGCTGCGCCGTTCAGATGGTCGGCGGCGTCGAACAAATGTAACTGATGCGGCGAGTGGTCCTTGGGAATTTCCACGGGGTATTGCCCAGTAAAGCACGCATCACAGAAACCGTCGCGATTGCCACCCACAAACGCATAGAGTCCGTCCCAGCTCAGATAGCCCAGCGAATCTGCGGTGATGTAATTGCGTATCTCCTCGATCGACTGATGCGAAGCGAGGAGTTCCTCACGGGTCGGCGTATCGATTCCGTAGAAGCAAGAATTAGTTGTCGGCGGCGCTGCGATTCGCATGTGGACCTCGCGCGCGCCCGCCTGCCGCAGCATCGGGATGACCTTGCGGAGCGTAGTGCCGCGGACCAGGGAGTCCTCGACCAGAACGATACGCTTGCCCTTGAGCAGACCTGAGACCGGGTTGAATTTGATTTTGACTCCGAAATGGCGGATGGACTGGCGCGGCTCGATGAACGTGCGTCCGATATAGTGGCTGCGCACCAGTGCCATCTCGAACGGCAGCCCCGAAGCCTCGGCAAAACCGAGTGCGGCAGCGTTACCCGAGTCCGGCACCGGCACAACAAGATCGGCGTCCGCCGGACATTCTCGCGCCAGCGCTCGCCCCTGCTGCTTGCGCACCTGGTAAACATTGCGACCGTACAGCAGACTGTCGGGCCGCGCAAAATAGACGTACTCGAAAATGCAGCGGCGCGTCGGCGCCGTGGCAAGGGGACGTAGCGATCGCATCCCATCATCGTCGATTACAATCATCTCGCCGGGCTCAACTTCGCGGACATACTCGGCCCGCACCAGGTCGAGAGCACAGGTCTCCGAAGCCACTATCGTCGCGTCGTTGAGGCGGCCAATCACCAGTGGACGAAATCCGAAGGGATCGCGCGCCGCAATCATCCCGCTTTCCGTCAACAGCACCAGTGAATAGGCGCCGCGCACCTGCGACAGCGCCTCCACCACCCGGCCTGGTAGATCGGAGCTTCGCGCGCTCGCGATGAGATGGATGATCAGCTCGCTATCCGAGGACGATTGAAAAATCGAGCCATTAGCCTCCAACCTCTCGCGCAATTCGCCGAAGTTGACGAGGTTGCCGTTGTGCGCCAGCGCGAGTCCGCCTTGGGCGTACTCGACTACGAGGGGCTGGCAGTTCTTGAGCGTGGTGGAACCGGTGGTCGAGTAGCGGTTATGGCCGATCGCGGCCGTGCCTTCAAGTTGCGCAATCACGTCGCTGTTGAAAATATCCGCGACCAGCCCCATCCCGCGATGGGCAATCAGGGCCTTGCCGTTGGACGAGACGATGCCGGCCGATTCCTGCCCTCGGTGCTGCAGCGCATACAGACCAAGGTAGACCAGATTGGCGGCTTCGGGATGTCCGTAGACGCCGAAGACGCCACACTCCTCGTGGAAGCTGTCGAGCTTGGATTCCTCGACCGTGACCGAAAACGCTCCGGCCCCAGTGTTCATTTCGCGCCGAGCCTCCCGGCTAACGCCTCTTCGTAGACCGCCATCAAGCCGCGCACGTCTTCGTCAATCAGCGAATCGATTCTCAGACGTGCGCGATCGCTCACGCGCCCAATCGGGCGAATTTCAAGTGGCGAGAAAAGCGTACCTATGGCTTCAATCCTATCTGTTGGCGCAGAAATAATCACGGTCGATGCGCCTTCACCGAAGAGCGCCTCTGCCGCCCCGCCCAACGGCAGTGCAAGCTCGACTTCGGCCCCGAAAATTCCGTCCAGATTGAAGCAGGCCTCGGCCAGGGCGACCGCGAAACCGCCTTCCGCGACATCGTGGGCGGAGTGTACCAAGCCGCCTTCGGCGCACCCAACCAGTCCCTCGATAAGCTTGCGCTCGCGCTCAAGGTCAATCCGTTCAAGCCCCTCGGCGACAGTCCCGAACAACGCGTCAAATTCGCTGCCGGCCAAAGAGGGAGGTGCGGTGGACACAACCAGGATCACGTCGCCCGGTTGCTTGAAGCATTGCGTCACTCGCCGTTCGACATCCTCAAACACCCCCACCATCGCGATCGTGGGTGTCGGGGGAATCGCGCGACCTTCAGTTTCGTTGTAGAGGCTGACATTTCCACTAATGACTGGAGTCTCGAATGCGATGGCGGCGTCGCGCAAGCCTTCGATTCCGCGGACCAACTGCCACATGATCTCGGGCCGCTCGGGATTACCATAGTTGAGGCAGTTAGTGATGCCGGCGGGACGCGCGCCCGCGCATGCCACGTTGCGGGCGGCTTCGCAGACAGTGGCGACCGCGCCGAGATATGGGTCGATCGCGCACATGCGCGGGTTGGAGTCCACCTTCATCGCGAGTCCCCGGCGCGATCCCTTAATGCGAACGATCGCGGCATCGCTTCCGGGCCCGACCACGGTGTTGCTCTGCACAATCCAGTCATATTGGCGGTAGACCCAACGCCTCGAACAGATATTCGGACTGGCGAGCAGGGCCCGCAGCGCCGCTCCGGGCTCGGGTGCCACAGGCCGTTTCTTCGTGCCTCGGACCCGCATCGGCATCGCAGGAGGCGCCGCCGGCCTATCGTACACCGGCGCCTCGTCGCTCAAAGAGGCGACCGGGATATCGGCAACGACCCGTCCGCAGTAAAGCGCGCGCCAGCGTGCGTCGTCGGTTATGCGGCCGACCGTAACCGCATGCAGATCCCATTTCTCGAAGACTGCGGCGAGTTCGCCTTCGCGGCCGCGCTCGGCCACCAGCAGCATCCGCTCCTGAGACTCGGACAGTAGGATTTCGTAGGGCGTAAGGCCGGGCTCGCGCAACGGGACGCGGTCAAGGTCAAGTTCGATACCGAGGCCACCGCGGCCCGCCATCTCGCTCGACGACGAGGTGAGCCCCGCCGCGCCCATGTCCTGGATTGCAACGATCGCCCCGGTCTTCATCGCCTCGAGACACGCTTCGATCAAAAGCTTTTCCGTGAATGGATCGCCGACCTGCACCGTCGGCCGCTTGGACGCGCTTTCGGCGTCGAACTCCGCCGAGGCGAGCAGGCTTGCGCCGTGAATCCCGTCCCGGCCGGTCGCCGAACCGACGTATAACACAGGATTACCGGCGCCACGCGCGCGTGCGCTTTGCAGTTCCTCCCTGCGCGCAAGTCCCAGACAGAAGGCGTTGACGAGGATGTTGGCGTTGTAGGCGGCGTCGAACATTACCTCGCCGGCAACGGTCGGCACGCCTACGCAATTTCCATAGCCGCCAATTCCGCCGACTACGCCGCTTAGCAGGTATCGTGTGCGCGGATGGTCAAACGAGCCGAACTTGAGCGAGTTCATGCTCGCGATCGGCCGCGCACCCATTGTGAAGATATCGCGCAGGATCCCGCCGACGCCGGTGGCGGCTCCCTGGTAAGGCTCGACGAACGATGGATGGTTGTGGCTTTCAATTTTGAAGACCGCGACCCAACCGTCGCCGATGTCGATGGCGCCTGCGTTTTCGCCCGGGCCGCCGGCCACTCGAGGCCCGCGCATCGGCAACATCCTCAGATGCTTGCGCGAAGACTTGTAGGAGCAGTGCTCCGACCACATCACGGAGAATACTCCCAGCTCCGTGAAGGTTGGCGTGCGTCCGAGGCAGCGCTCAATCGCGGCGTATTCGCCTTCGGTGAGACCGTGTGCGCGCGCCTGCACCACGTCTACGACCGGCTCGCCCGGTAGTGAAACTGCGCTCATCGAACGCTCTCGATCACCGAATGAAACAGCTTAAGGCCGTCGTCTCCGCCAACGAGCATCTTCTCGACTGCGTGCTCAGGATGAGGCATTAGGCCGAAGACGTTGAAGCGTTCGTTCGCGATTCCCGCGATCGCATGCATGGAACCATTAGGATTGGCCTCGTCGGTCTCGGCGCCGGACGCATCGACGTAGCGCAGTAGGACCTGGCCGCGTTCCTCGATCTGGCGGATTTCGTCCTCTGGCGCGACATAGCGCCCCTCGCCATGCTTGATCGGAAGACGCAAGAGATCGCCCGCCCGGGTCGCACAGGTAAAGGGTGTGCGCGCATTCTCGACTCGCACGATAACGCGGTCGCAGATGAAAGAAAGCGAACGGTTACGGACCAGCACGCCTGGCAGCAGACGCGCTTCGCACAGAATCTGGAAGCCGTTGCAGGTCCCGATCACCAGCCCGCCATCGGCGGCGAAGCGCGCGATGCTCTTCATTATCGGGGAAAAACGCGCAATTGCACCGCAGCGGAGGTAATCGCCGTAGCTGAAGCCGCCGGGCAGTATGATGCACTGCGCGCCCATCAGCCGCTCATCCTTGTGCCATAGCCGGGTCGCATCCTGACCCATCACCTCGCGCAGGGCGTATAGCGCGTCAGCGTCGTCGAGCGAGCCGGGAAAACTTACGACGCCCCATTTCATGCGCCCTCGACCTCGAAGCGGTAGTCCTCGATCAGCGGGTTGGCGAGCAACTGCTCACACATCTTCTTCGCCGCTTCCTCGGCGGCAGCCTTGGTGGGCGCGTCGATATCGAGCACGATATAGCGCCCGACCCGCACCGAGTTGACACCGCCAAAACCGAGGCTCCGAAGCGCACCTTCGGTCGCCCTTCCCTGCGGATCGAGAATACCCTCGCGTGGTGTTACAAAAACCTTGACTAGCAATGGTGCCTTGAAAGTGGGCCGGAGCGATTGAAGCTAGTTCTCTACACGGCGCAACATCTCCTGATACGCCTCCTCGACGCCGCCCAGGTCGCGCCTGAACCGGTCCTTATCGAGCTTCGTGCGCGTCGCCTTGTCCCAAAAGCGGCAGGTATCCGGGCAGATTTCGTCGCCGAGAAGGATTTCACCCTTATGTCGGCCGAATTCGAGCTTAAAATCGACCAGGATTATGCCCCGCTCGTCGAGGAAGCGCCGCAATATGTCGTTGACCTTGAGCGCCAAGGTCCGGATGGCCAGCAGTTCCTCCTCGGCGGCCCAACCGAACAGCACCGCATGCTCGGGATAGATCAACGGATCGTCGAGCGCGTCGCACTTGTAATAGTACTCGACCAGCGGAAACTTCAGGTCCGCGCCCTCCTCGAGGCCGAGGCGCTTGGCCATCGAACCGGCCACGATGTTCCGGACCACGGTTTCGACCGGAACGATCTGAAGCCGCTTACAGAGCATCTCGCGGTCGTTCAGCCGCCGTACGAAGTGGGTCTTCACGCCGTTGTTCTCCAGGAGGCCGAAGAACAGTTCGGACATGCGGTTGTTGATGATACCCTTGTCTTCGATCGTGCCGCGCTTCTTCGCGTTGAAGGCGGTGGCGTCATCCTTGAAATACGCGATCACGAGTGCGGGGTCGGAAGTCGCGTAAAGCTTTTTCGCCTTGCCCTCGTAAAACATTTCAAGCTTTTCGGGAGTCTCTGTCACGAAAACCTCCGTTGGGATCGAACTCAACGCTCTACACGTTTAGTCTAGCTTGCTCGAGGTCGGCGGCAAAATGCGCGGCAACCCGGAGTCGCCAGCCATCGGCGCGATTTTCCACACGCCTCCGCCTTTATTCACAACCCCGGCATCTGGTATCGGCGAGTTGCGCGAGGGGAGCAAGGTGACTGCAAACTAGACGCGAGCGAACGGGCTTGATTTGCCTTTTCAAAAAGGTTCCTTAGATTACGTAAACTCCAGTGCGGTGCTCGAACACGTCGGGCAGCAGCGTAAACAAGCTCAATTCCTGCGCGAGATCTGGCGCGTGGCGCGCAAGGGTGTCTTCGTAACCACCCCAAACCGAGGGTTTCCGGTGGAGTTTCATACGGTTCTGCCGCTGCTTCATTGGCTGCCTATGCCTCTTTATCGGAAGGCGCTTGCTGCCATCGGAAAAGAGTTCTTCGCAGCCGAAGAAAACCTCAATCTGCTTTCACGTCGGAGCCTTGCGCAGGTCTCCCAGCTCGCGGGGATAAAGCCGATTCGAGTGTCGAGTGTGTCGCTGCTCGGGTGGCCGACCAACTTTCTGCTAATCAGCCACAAGGAGAGTCCGAAGTTGCCTTCCTCGAAAGAAAGGCACGCCGATTCTATCGCGGAGAATAATCGTACTTGAACCTAAGGCGTCCACTGACAGGTTCAGCGCTTTGGGCGAGAGCCCGGCGTGAAGCGCTCGACCAGTTCGGCGGCGTAGCCTAAGTAATTCTTGGGCGCGAGCCGCGCCAAGGCAGCACGGGCATCCGGATCGAGGGGGAGTTTCGCCACAAAATCCTCGACCATCCGGCGGTCGACTGCACGTCCGCGCGTGAAATCCTTCAATTTCTCGTAAGGACGTTCGATGCCGTACCGGCGCATCAGGGTCTGAATCGCCTCGGCGAGGACCTCCCACGCTTTCTCGTCCTCCAGGTCGGCGGCGACGCGCGATGGGTTGAGCTCGAGTTTTTTCAGGCCGCGCTCGAGCGAACTAATCGCAACAGTCACATGACCGAAGGCCGTTCCCATCGCGCGAATCGCGCTGCTGTCGCTCAGGTCACGCTGCCATCGTGAGACCGGCAGTTTACCCGCCAGATGCTCGAAGATGGCGGTGGCGAGACCCAGGTTGCCCTCGCAGTTCTCGAAGTCTATCGGGTTGACCTTGTGCGGCATAACGGAACTGCCGACCTCGCCGGCTACGGTTTTTTGCGTGAAGTAGCCCAGCGAAACGTAGCCCCAGATATCACGCGCAAAACCAAGCAGGATCGTATCGATCCGCACCGTCGTGTGGAAAAGCTCTGCGAGGAAATCGTGGCTTTCGATCTGCGTCGTGAGCGGATTCCAGACCAGGCCGAGACCTTCGACGAAAGCGCGGGAATGTTCGAGCCAGTCGACATCCTGGTAGGCAAAGCGATGGGCGTTCATATTGCCGACCGCGCCGTTAGCCTTCCCCAAATACTCCTGGGCGCGAAGAAGCTTTAGCTGGCGCTCCAGACGATGCGCAAAGATCGCGAGCTCCTTGCCGACGGTCGTAGGCGATGCCTCCTGCCCATGTGTCCGTGCGATCATCGCGACGTCTTTGTAGCGATGCGCCATCGCCGCGAGATCGCCCGCGATTCGCTCCAACCCGGGGAGTAGTTCGCGCTTG
>DASPQS010000225.1:0-6364 GCA_035624865.1 Binataceae bacterium (SeqCode)
GGACGGTCAGGGCCTAAGCCACCCGCCGGCACCGCGGACCTGGGCGAGATGTATACCTTCTCGCATTTCGCAAAAGGCCAGGGGTAGGTTCATCAGGACAGCCATCGCCGATGACCCCCGGCCTTTCTCGTCTTAAATAAAATCGTCTAATCAAACAAAACCGCCTGACACTCGTTTGTATCGCTTCGGCCACGGCAGCGGAGGTCGGGACCGGAGCTTATTAGACCTTGACGCGGCGACGTGCTCCCTAAGCGGACTGGAGAGTGTTTCGGAAGGAACCACGTTGCCGGTATCGGGGCCGAGCAGCCATCTGAATTGTGTTCGGGCAAGGTCGCTCCTGTTGCGCCGGCGGTCGGGTATGCATCTTGCTGCAAAGCTTGGCAATCAGGATGAAGGGGTTATCCTGTTATGCACAAGACACCAAACTTTGCTCTGGCCGTGCTTGTCGTGCTGGTTTTCGGCGGGCGTGTGGCGCGAGCCCAGAATTATGAACCGCCTGTAGAAACGCAACAGTGGCTCAAGGCCACCGAACAACAGGGTACGATCCCAGCCGGCACCAAGATAACGATGCTGAACTGGCAGCAATTCAAAGAGTTCATGCCGCCGGGGATGATCTCGCTGTTTGAGGGGAAATATGGCTGGAAGATGCCGTCCGATCTGGAGATGGACGTGCGCGAGACCAAAGTCTACCCGCTGCCCAAGGAATACGCTGAGGCGAGCGAAAAATATGGGAGCCAGACGCGGGTCGTGCATCTGCCCGATGGACACAACGATATCCAGGGCTACGTGGCGGGGCAGCCCTTTCCCAATCCGTCCGAGCCGGACAAGGGGTACAAGATCCTGGCCAACAACTGGTTCGCTTATGCGCCGCATCTGTACGTGAATTCACCGCAGAACATGGCGACGGGCTGCGGAGAAGATAGTTTCAGGAACATTTCGTGCACCAAGCTGACCATCGTCTATCGGCAGCTCGCGTATAACACCGATCCTGCGGTTCCGCGTGATGAACCGGGCGCTGGTGATGCCTGGTTCACCGAGTGGCTGATGGTGGAGGAGCCGGAGCAATCGAAGTACACGGCGAATCTTCTGATTTTTTACAAGGACAACCAGGCTGACCAGGACAGCTATGTATTCGTGCCGGTATTGCGTCGAGCGCTGCGTCTGGCGGTGAATTCACGCTGCACGCCGGTGTCGGGCAGCGACGTAGTTCGCGACGACTATAACAGCAAGGGTTTCAACGGCGGGCTTGCGCTGTTCGACGCGAAGTATCTTGGAACGCGCAAGATTCTGGCCCTGGGTAACGATTACGCGAATGTGACCGGCAATTTTCCGGATAACTGGTATATGCCGTTGGGATGGCCTAAGCCGTCGTGGGGTCCGTACGAACTTCGCGACGTCGATCTGATCGACGTGCGCCGGGTCGAGTCGGAGCGCGCGGGCTATTGCTACGGCAGCCGCATCATGTACGTCGACAAGGCGTTCAGCTACGCGATCTGGGAAGAACTCTACGACACCGACATGAATCTGTGGAAGATATTCGGTGGCGGCGGGCCGCATGTGGCTGACGTTCCCCGCGTCGGGCGCGTGGTTACGAATTCCGTCGCCACCTCTGCGTGGGACGTGCAGAGGAATCATGCGAGTTTCTTCTCGAGTATCGATAGCGCGGGGCACGACGCGGTGTTCAACGAGGATGCGCCAGCCGAGTATCGTGACCTCACGCGCTACTCGACACCAGCGGGCCTGATGCAGCTTCTCCGCTAACGGGACACGCGCACGAAGAGAACGGGGTGGTTGCGGCGAAGTTTTGCCCAGGCCGCGGTCGCCGAAACCGAGCCGCAACCCCGTGGGACTTCCCTAATTAGTTCGTCCTACGTACGGCCTTGTCCCTGCAACGAGGCCCTTTGAGGGGGGAACGGACTTCCTCCGCCCGCGGACGGTCAGGGCCTAAGCCACCCGCCGGCGCCGCGGTCCTGGGCAAGTTGATAAGCCGAAGTATGTGTCGCGGAAGATTCCCCATCTGCCGCCGCGACACATAGTGACCCATCGCAAAAGCCGCTACAAGTGCTGACTGGCCGGTCAGATAGCGTGGCTTTGTTTTTAAAGTCGCCGCGCATTATTAGGTAATTCTGCATAACCAAGACGACGGGGAGGACCGCCCATGCTGTACCCGGCCGGAGAAGCATTCCCGCAGGATTCGCCGATCCTGCATGCCGCGATCGGATTGGCCCCGAAAATTCGCGAGGCGAGCGAGGAGATCGAGCGCGGGAGGAGAATACCGCCTTCACTCGCGCAGGCGATGAAGGAGGCGGGAATCTTTGGGATGGTGGTGCCGAAGGCGTGGGGCGGCCCCGAACTCGACCCGTTGACGCAAATACGAATTATCGAAGCGCTGGCGATGGCCGAGGGATCGGCCGGATGGTGCGCGATGATCGGATGCGACAGCGGATACGTGACCGCGTTTATCGAGGACGCGGTGGGGCGCGCGATGTATCCGGATATCTGGGTGGCGACAGCGGCTACGGTCACGACCAGCGGGCAGGCGACTCCTGTCGAGGGCGGCTACCGCGTGAGCGGGCGCTTTCCGTTCGGCAGCGGCTGCCAGCATTGCGAATGGCTGTGGGCGGGATGCCTGGTGATGGACAAGGGGAAGCCGCGGGTGGGAGCCAACGGAATCCCGGAGACGCGAACCTGCTTCGTCAAGCTCTCCGAGTGCGAGATTCTGGATACCTGGTACACGACTGGTCTGCGCGGCACCGGCAGCAACGATATCGCGATTCACGACGTGTTCGTGCCGGCGGAGCGTACGTTCACGTTCCAGGATCCGAAGCTGGTCAAGCGGCCGGGGCCGCTGTACGCGTTTCCGCTGATGTTTATCGCGAAGGGAGCGGCGCCGGCGCTAGGAGTTGCGCGGCACGCGATCGATTTCGTGATCGAGAATGCGGGGCGGCGGCCGGCGCGGCGCATGATCGTCGGCGACAGGGCCGAACCGCCGAGGATGCTGCGCGAGGAGGTCTTCGTGCAGGAATCCGTCGGTCATGCCGAGGCGCTGCTGGGTTCGGCGCGAGCCTACCTGTTCGACGTGATCGGCGAGGTATGGGAGACGCTGTCGGCAGGGCGGATGCTTTCGGGGCGGCAGCAGGCGCGCTTTATCGGCGCGTATACCCATGTGGTCGGGACCTGCGCCGAGGCGGTGCAGACGGTGTTCAAGGCGACGGGGGGATCGGCGGTGTACCAGAACTCGCCGCTGGATCGATGCCTGCGCGACGTGCTGACGATGAATCAGCACGTGATGGGATCGCTCAAGACGTACGAGATGGCGGGACGGCTGCTGATGGGGCTCGAGCCGATGCGGTGGATGTTCTAGGGAGAGTGAGGCTCGATTCGCGCTAGTTCTTTCCTCCTCGCGGGCGGTTTAGGAGCCGCGAAATACTCGCGCATCGGGGCGAAGTAATACTCGCGCCAGCCGGATTTGTAGCTGTCCGCCTGACCAGGCGGAAGGCCGCTGTGCAGGAGCGTGACGCGCGTGCCGGTTGAGGCGTCCTCGAATCTGAGTTCGAGGCGTGAGTCGGGGGCGCCCGCCGGGAACTCGGTCGTGCGCCACGACTGCACGATCAATCGCGAGGGTTTGAGTTCGAGCGTCTTGCCCGAGATGTAACCGTCGTGGGCGGTGAAGCGTCCGCCGACTTTGGCTTGCACATGCGCTTTGGCGCCGGTGAACGCGCCGTGCTCTTTGCTGTCGAGCCAGGCGTCGTAAACGCGCTTGCGCGGCGCCGGAATCACGGCTGAGATCCTGAACGAGTTTCTCATATGCCGCCGTCGAGCGGGGCGAGGCGGAAGACCTGGCCGCCCGGCGCCTGGAAGAAGAAGCGCGTCGGATCGGGAAATTCGACCGGGCGCACGCCGAAGGCCTGAAGCTTCGCCCTCCATGCCGCGGGATCGTCGACCTTGAGCTCCATCCAGGTGGCGCGCAGATGTTCGGCCTCGGAAAGGGAGTCAGCGCAGGGGCCGAAGAACAGCCCGAGGACGAAGCCGCCGTCGAATTCGTAAAGGTCGAGGTCGGGTTGCGGACTCGCCATCGGCTTGCATTTGAGCAGGCCGGCGTAAAACTCGCGCGTGCGTTCACGGAGTTCGAACGGAACGTTCATCTTGAGGTGATTGCCGATCATGACCATCGAAGTGCCCTCCGGGGGATGGTTTGCGAAGAGACAGCAGTCGTGAGCCATAGCGCCGACGCGGTTCGCGGGTCAAACGCGGGGGGCATTGGACAAAGCGCGTCGAGGCTGCAAGATTCGCCCGCGATGTGGCGGATCACGGAAGCGTCGTACGCGATTCTGAGGCCGATCCTGTTGTCGATCGATGCCGAACGGGCGCATCGAATCACGCTGGCAAGTCTCGCGCGAATTCCCGCGATGGCGCCCTCGGCGGACCCACCGGAGCTGCACACCACCGTGTTCGGCGTTTCCTTTTCGAATCCGGTCGGGCTGGCCGCAGGCGCCGACAAGGATGCGCGCGCGGTGGCGGCCTGGAATACGCTCGGGTTCGGTTTCGCGGAAATCGGCACGATTACGCCGCGTCCGCAGGCAGGGAACCCGCCGCCACGGATGTGGCGTATCCCCGAGCATCGCGCACTGATCAACCGGCTGGGGTTTCCCGGCGAGGGGATGGAAGCAGTCGCGCCGCGGATCGAGCGGGCGCGCGGCCGCATGTTGCGGATGAGGATCGGGCTGAACTTCGGTCCGAACAAGGACAGGCCACCGGAACTGGTTGCGGCGGATTATGCGGCGCTGATGGGCAGGCTGGGCGGGCTGGCGGATTTCGTCGTGGTGAATCTGTCGTCGCCGAATACGCCCGGGCTGCGCGAATTTCAGGCACCCGAACGGATACGTGCGATCGTCGAGGCGATTCGGGCTGAGGGGGAGCACGCTCCGCCGCTGCTGGTGAAGATCGCGCCCGACCTCGAACCGCCGATGCTGCGGGAGATCGGCGCCGCCGCGATCGAACTGAGCCTTGGCGGAATCGTCGCGACGAACACGACGCTCAAGCGCGAGGAGGTGGGCATGCGCTCGAATCTGGAGGGCGGGCTCAGCGGCGAGCCGCTTAGGGCGCGCGCGCGAGAGGTGATCGCACAAGTGTACAGCGATACGCGCGGGCGAATTCCGATAATCGGCGCGGGCGGGATCATGAACGCCGAGGACGCCTACGCGCATATCCGCGCGGGTGCGAGCCTGGTCGAGTTGTACACGGGATTTGTTTACGGCGGGCCTCGGGCCGTACGCGAGATCCGGGAGGGATTGCCGCGCTTGCTCGCCCGCGACGGATTCCGCTCTATTAGCGATGCGGTCGGGAGCGCGGCTTGAGCGTAAACTTAAGTGGCGGCTCCAACGTGCTGGAGGTGCGATGGATTCCGAAACCGACGCTGCGGAATTTCTGGTCGATGCGAAGTGGCTTGCGGCGCATCGCCGGGACGTGGTGCTGATCGACACGCGCTCACCCGCCGATTACTGGGCGGGGCACCTGGAGGGCGCACTCAATTTCGATCCCTTCCCGTTCCATCACAGCGACACCAGCGAGGCCGGCTTGCGCGAGTTTCGCGGGCAACTTGAGTGGATTTTCTCGGCGCTCGGGATTACGGGTAACGAGATCGTCGTGTTTTACGAGAGCGACTCAGGGATGCGCGCGACGCGCGGCGCGTGGGCGCTCGAATACATGGGGCATCACGCGGTGCGAATCCTGGACGGCGGGCTCAAGCTTGCCCCCGGTGAGAAGCTGGCGACGAGCGCGCGGCCGGTACAGCCCGCTAATTTCCAGGGCGAGCCGCGCGAGGACGCGATCGCTTCGCGCGACTATATCGTCGCGCGGATCGGCCACGGCGATACGCAGATCCTCGACGTGCGCACGGACGAGGAATATTACGGCGAGCGCGTGCGCGCGCGGCATGGCGGCGCAATTCCCGGCGCGATCCATCGGGACTGGACGCATAACCTCGGCGCCGACGGTGCGTTCAAACCGGCGGCGCAATTGCGCGCGGAGTTCGAAGCGCTCGGGCTCGATCCGAATCGCGAGATAATCCCCTACTGTCAGGGCGGCTACCGATCGGCCAACGCCTACGTGGCGCTGAGGGTCGCGGGCTATCCGCGCGTGCGAAACTATCTGGGCTCGTGGGGCGAATGGGGCAACCGCGACGAGCTGCCGATCGAAATGCCGCGCCGGTGGGCGGCGCGACGGTAGATGGCGCGGCTCATCCTTGTGACCGGGTTCGCGCCCTTCGGGGGCGAGCGCACCAACCCGTCGTGGGAGGTGGCCAAGCGCCTTGACGGGGCGGAGATCGCGGGCAACAGGGTCAAGGCGATCCGTCTGCCGGTCA
>DASPQS010000226.1:0-19830 GCA_035624865.1 Binataceae bacterium (SeqCode)
ACGGTGCCCAGGCCCAGCGCGCGGCAGGCGAGCATGATGTTCTGGATCGCCGGGTAAATGCTGGCCCCTTCCAGACGGCCCATCCGCTCCCGGAACTTCGGATCCTGCGCGGCGGGGTTGCCCGACTTCAAACACGGCACAATCATTAAGGGCGCTTCGTGGATGTGCTCGAGCAGATGCAGCACCGAATTGGCGATCAGCCTTCCCTGGCGGTCGCCGCCGCTGAACTTGGCCTTGATGTAATCGGGCATGTGCGCGCGGTCCGCGGCCTTGCGGTAGACGTCCGCGACGCGCTTGCGCTGGGCCGCGCCCGTCACCACCATGAACAGCCAGTTCTGGTCGTTGGATCCCGACGCCGCCTGCGTGCCCGCCTCCACGACCTTGGCGATTACGTCATCGGGAACGGGATCGGGCTTGAAGCGGCGCAGGGCGCGCGTCGAATACATCACCTCGAAAATTCCCATCTCTGCCATAAGAACCTCTCTTCCCCGCGCGGCGCGCGGTGCGGCAACGGCCGGACCTTGGCGATGCCAACAAGATGCGCTTCACCTTGACGTAATCCAACACCTGAAATAACTCAATGATCGACCGCTTTACCCGAGTTGAAGGCAGGTTGACGCATTCGTATGGCTCGCATCGAGGAAAATATCCATAAGCCGAAATACCCCGGCGCGGTGGACGCCGACGGGCATATCTACGAAGCCGGTGATTTGTGGGAGCAATACGCCGAGGCGAAATACCGGACCATCGCGGTGCGGATGAAGCGCGATGACCGTGAGGGCGATTACCTGGAAATCCAGGGGCGGCCTTCGAAGATCGCGCGTCACGGAGTCTTCAGCCAATCCGTGATGGGCCGCGTGTCGCGCGAACACGGCGACCTGCACAGCACTCGTCCCTATGGCGAGGATTTTCCCCTGGGTTCGATGGACGCCCGCGAGCGCGTCGAGCGCCTGGACCGCGAAGGACTGCATTCGGCGTTCATCTATCCGACCATCGGGCTCAACTGGGAAACCGAGTGCGACGATATCGATTACGCCCAGGCGATGTGCCGCGCCTACAACCGCTGGCTGATCGACTGGTGCTCGGAGGGCGGCAAGCGGCTGGTCCCGGTCGCCCATCTGTCGCTGGGCGATCCGAAGGCCGCGGCGGAAGAACTCGAGCGTGCGGTCAAGGCCGGATGCAAGGGCGGATGGGTGGTGCAGTTCACGATGACGCGCAAGCCGCACGCGCATCCGGACCATGACGTGCTGTTCGCCAAGGCGCAGGAACTCGACGTGCCGATCGCACTGCACGTATCACTCGAGCCGCCGTGGGCGCTGCCCGGACGTTACGCGCTCGACCACGTGCGCAAGCTGACGTTCTTCCAGAACGTAACGGCGTCGGACGCGAATCGTCATGCGCTCGCGAGCTTCATGCAGTACGGGACGTTCGACAAGTTCCCGAAGCTCAAGATCGCGGTGCTCGAAGTCGGCGCCGGATGGACCAGCTATTGGCTGGACCGGATGGACGCGGTCTACGACAGCATCATGGGACGATCGGTCCCGCTCAAGGAAAAGCCGAGTCATTACTTCAGGCGCAACGTGTTTGTCTCCGCCGACCCCGACGAGCATGCGCTGCCGGCGATGATGGATCTGTGCGGCGACGATCGCTTCTTCTGGGCGTCGGACTTCCCGCATCCGGATCATACCGGCAACTATATTGACGAACTCGAGGAAATCGCCGAGAAGCTGCAGCCCTCGTCGCGGCAGAAGCTTCTCAGCCAGAACGTAGAGAAGGCCTACAATCTGAATCTCTAGAGCGGCCGATCTCCGAATTGGACGCGAAAAGGACGGCTCGCGGGCGCAAAGGCTCGCGGGCCGTCTGCGTTAGCGCCATCCGGCGGGCTCACGAGAGCGTTCCGCCGCCTGCGCCGCGGGAAGGCGCGGGTCCCACCTGCTCGCAACGTAGCGGCCGCCGGTGAATCCGTCCGAGCGCTCCGATACGAGCCATAGCAGCGGAGCGACCATGATCGCCGGGTCGAGCAAGCCCCGGCGAATTTCGGGGCTTATCCGTTCGGGAACCATCCCGGTCGCGGTGGCGCCGCCGGGCAGCAGCGCGTTGACGGTGACGCCGGTTCCCTCGAGGTCCTTCGCCCAGATTACCGTCTCGGATTCGAGCGCCGCCTTCGACGGCCCATACGGCGAGAAGCCGGCGCGCTTCATCGTTTCGAGGTTGATCGAAACGTTGACGATTCGGCCCCAGCGCCGGGCGATCAGATGGGGTGCCGCCGCCCGCGCCATCAGGAACGGTCCGTTGACGTTGGCGTCGACGATCATCCGCCAGACCTCGCTGTCGGCCTGCCAGAAGGGCATGGGCTTTTCGAGAAAGGATTCGCTGACGAAGCGCATCCCGCGTGCGGCGTTGTTGACCAGGATGTGGATTGCGCCGAACAGGCGGATCGCTCCTTCAACCGTCCGGCGGCAATCCGTTTCCGAGGCAACGTCGGCTACGAGCGGCGCGACGCGGCCGTTGCCCAAGCGGCCGGCCTCACTCGCCACGCTTTCGATTTCCGCCGGATTGCGCGCGGCCGTGATCAGGACGTTCGCGCCGGCCGCGGCCAGTCCGAGCGCCATCGCGCGTCCGATCCCGCGTCCGCCGCCGGTCACGATCGCCACCTTGCCCGAGAGTTCGCCGCCAGGCATCTGTGTTTAACCCTGAATCGAGACTGCAATCCGTCCGTTCCGGATCCAACTCGGAGGTTACACAAGAAAAAGGCCCGCGCGCGAATGCGCGCGGGCCCTTGATCTACCGAATTGCGGGAGTTCAGTTCACCTTCCAGGTGTCGCCACGGTTGAGCAGTTCCTGCAAATCACCGGCGCCGCTCTTGGCCTTCGCGTCGGCAAGCTGCTTGTTCATCGCGGCGTCATAGGTCGGACGCGAGGTTGCGTAGAAAACGCCCACCGGAGTCGGCAGCGGCGCTTCGAAGTTCGCCAGCATGAAGGCCAGCGCGAGGTTGGTCTCGTCATGCACGACGAGGTCCTTCTCCGTCACCCCATTGCCGAGCTGTACTACTTCGGCGCGCTGCCCGTTCATCCGGATACCCCTGTCCTTGTTCTTGCCGAAGATGAGCGGCTTGCTGTGTTCCAGCACGAGCTGATGGTCGGCCTTGATCTGCTTGTCGCTCAACTCGTTGAAGGCGCCGTCGTTGAAGATGTTGCAATTCTGGAGGATTTCGACGAAAGAGGCGCCGCGATGCTGATGCGCCCGCTTGAGCGTCTCGCCCAGATGTTTCTGCTCGACGTCCACCGTGCGGCAGACGAAGGTCGCGCTCGAGCCGAGCGCGACCGTAATCGGGTTGAACGGGAAGTCAACCGATCCGGCCGGCGTCGACTTCGTAACCTTGCCGACCTCCGAGGTCGGGGAGTACTGCCCCTTGGTCAAACCGTAGATACGGTTGTTGAAGAGCAGGATCTTCAAGTCGACGTTGCGGCGCAGCGCGTGAATCAGGTGGTTGCCGCCGATCGAAAGTCCGTCGCCGTCGCCGGTGACCACCCACACGTCGAGGTCGGGACGCGTGACCTTGAGCCCGGTCGCGATCGCCGGCGCGCGGCCATGGATCGTATGGAAGCCGTAGGTGTTCATGTAGTACGGGAAGCGGCTCGAGCATCCGATACCCGAGATAAACACGATCTTTTCGCGCGGAATGCCGAACTCCGGCATTATCCGCTGCACCTGGGCCAGAATCGCATAGTCGCCGCATCCGGGACACCAGCGGACTTCCTGGTCCGAAACGAAATCCTTGCGGGAAAGCGCGGTAGCCATTTCTATTCAGCCCTCCAGTGCACGCGAAATGCGGCTGGTTAGTTCGCTCACCTTGAACGGACGGCCCTGGATCTTGTTGCAGCCGATGGCGTCGATCAGATAGTCGGCCCGCACCAGCTTCAGCAGCTGCCCCATGTTCATCTCGGCGACCATCACCTTTTTGAATTTGCGCAGCTGGCTTTCGAGGTCGCTCGGCAGCGGATTCAGATAGCGCAGATGGATGTGCGAAACGCTCTTGCTCTTTTCGCGCATCTGCTTGACCGCTTCGCGAATCGAGCCATAGGTCGAGCCCCAGCCGAGGACCACGAGATCGCCCCCGTTCTGGTCACCGAAAATCGTGGTGGACGGAATCTCGCGCGCGATCCCTGCGATCTTGCGCGCGCGCGTCCGCACCATCAGCTCGTTATTGGCCGGCGAGTAGCTCACGTTGCCCGTTACGTCTTCACTCGAGAGCCCGCCGATACGATGCTCGAGCCCCGGCGTTCCGGGAATCGCCCACGGCCGTGACAGCGTCTCGGGATCGCGAATATAGGGCATGAACCCGTTGGGATCGGTGCGGAACTCAACCTTGATCTCAGGCAATTTGCTCACGTCGGGCAGCAGCCACGGCTCGGCGCCGTTGGCCAGTTGGCCGTCGGTCATCAGGATCACCGGCGTCATGTACTTGACCGCGATCCTCACGGCTTCGTATGCGCACTCGAAGCAATCCGCCGGGGTCGCCGCGGCAATGATCGGAATCGGCGATTCGCCGTGCCGGCCATACATCGCCTGCAACAGGTCGGCCTGCTCTGGCTTGGTCGGCATTCCGGTCGACGGGCCGGCGCGCTGAATATCCGTGATCACCAGCGGGAGTTCGGTCTTGACCGCGAGTCCCACCGCCTCGGCCTTGAGGTTCATCCCGGGACCCGAGGTGGTCGTGATCGCGATCGCGCCGCCGAAGGCCGCCCCGATTGCCGATGCGACACCGGCGATTTCGTCCTCGGCCTGGAACGTATAGACCGGAAAATTCTTGTAGCTCGAGAGGTCGTGCAAGACGTCGCTCGCGGGCGTGATCGGGTAGGAACCGAGAAAGAGCGGGCGGCCCGACTTCACTGCCGCGGCAACGAAGCCCAGCGCGGTTGCGCTGTTTCCGGTGATATTGCGGTAGGTGCCGGGGACGATCCTCGCCGGCGGGACTTCGTACGAGCTGGCGAACATTTCCGTGGTTTCGCCGTAGTTGTAGCCGGCCCGCAGCGCTTTCAGGTTGGCGTTGAGCAGATCGGGAGTCTTCTTGAAACGGCCCTCGAGCCAACGCACCGTGCTTTCAATCGGCCGCTGATAAAGCCACGAGATCATGCCGAGCACGAACAGGTTGCGGCAGCGGTAAACCGCGCGGTTGTTGAGCCCCGTATCGTGCAACGCGGTCGTGGTCAGCTTGGTCACATCGACCTGGAAGACCTGGTACTTGTCCAGCGAGTGATCATTTAGCGGATTCGCAGTGTAGCCCGCGCGTTTGACATTCGCCTCGGAGAAGGCCTCCTTGTCGACGATAATCACGCCGTTGGGCGGCACGTCGTCGAGGTTGGCCTTGAGGGCGGCGGGGTTCATCGCCACCAGGACAGTCGGTTCGTCGCCGGCGGTGAAAACTTCGCGGCTCGAGAAATTGACCTGGAACCCGCTGACGCCGGCGATAGTGCCGGCAGGGGCGCGGATCTCCGCAGGAAAGTCGGGCAACGTGGCGATATCGTTTCCGGCCAGCGCAGACTCGGCCGTAAACTGCATTCCGGCCAACTGCATGCCGTCGCCCGAATCTCCCGCGAACCTGATTACGACACTGTCGCGGCGTTGACCGGCCTTATGGGCCGAGCCACCGCGGAGACCTGAGGACTCGGCGGCGTGTCCGGCCGCCTCAGGTGGTAGAGCCATTTCGCTACACACTCCTTGTGCTAGAGAGTTACTCGACGTTACTTCTCCGCTTCGCAAAGCAGAACCAATAGACGCATCGTTACAAAAAAAGTATAGCTAATGACCAATTTGAGTGAAAGGCTCGCTCGGAGGGGTCTCCCGGCGCGTCAACGGACGCTGAATTCGGCAAATTCGTCGCTGAAATCCGCCCACACCGGCTGAACTTTGTCAACTCGCGCATGCGGCGGACCATGACCGGCCCATTTCAACAGCATTTCGAGACTTTGCCGCTTGCCTTCCGCGACGATTTCCACCGATCCGTCCGGGCAGTTGCGCGCGAAACCCTTAAGACCCAGTACGCGCGCCTGATCGGCGGTGGCGCGGCGGAAGAACACTCCCTGCACCCGCCCGGTCACGATCAAATGCAATTGCGCGAGGTCTTGCGCAACCATGGGACTAGCCGCCCTCGAGCAGCTTCAGGAATTCGCTTTCATCGAGCGTCTTGACCCCGAGTTCGGCGGCCTTGCGCAGCTTCGACCCGGGATCCGCGCCCGCCACGACGAAATCGGTCTTGCGGCTGACCGAGGAACTAACCCGTCCGCCCGCGGCAAGAACCTTCCGCTCGGCCTCCTCGCGCGTCATCGTTTCGAGCGATCCCGTGAGTACGACGCTCTTGTCGCGCAAGGCGCCCCGGCCTGCCGCGGGCGCGGGCGGCGCCTCGATCTCGAGATGCCGAATCAGACGCTTGACCGCGTCGCGATTGCGCGGTTCGTCGAAGTACTCCCGCAGGCTGCGCGCCACCTCAGGCCCGATATCGCGCACCGCGCGCAATTCGTCCCCGCTGGCCTCCATCAGAGCTTCGATCTCGCGGAAACGGACCGCCAGTTGGCGCGCCGTATGTTCGCCGACGTGCCGGATACCGAGCGCGTTGATCAGCCGGTCGAGCGTGGTAGCGCGCGAATGTTCGATCGAGTCGAGCACGTTCTGCGCGCTCTTGTCGGCCATCCGCTCGAGCGCGACCAGTTGCGGTTTGCTCAACCGGTAAAGGTCGTCCAGTTCCCTGACCAGGCCGGCATCGACCAATTGCGCGACCAGCTTGTCGCCGAGGCCGTCGATATCGAGGCCGGTTTTGGAAGCGAAATGGCGAATCGATTCGCGCACGCGCGCCGGACAGTTGACATTGACGCAGAAGTAGGCGACCTCGCCCTCCTCGTGGACGATTGCGCCGCCGCATTCCGGGCAATGCTTCGGCATTTCGAAGTGGTGCGCCCGGGGCCGGCCCTGGGCGGTCACGCGAACGATATACGGAATCACGTCGCCCGCGCGTTCGAGCAGCACGGTGTCACTCTGGCGCACGTCCTTGCGGCGGATCTCGTCGAGATTGTGCAGCGAAGCGTTGGAGATAGTGACGCCGGCAAGCTGCACCGGTTCGAGCTTGGCAACCGGCGTGAGCGAGCCGATTCTTCCGACCTGAACCGCGATTTCGCGAATTCTGGTTTCGGCCTGTTGGGCCTTGAACTTGTACGCGACGGCCCATCGCGGCGACCGCGAGACTTCGCCCAACTGCTCCTGCAGCGCGAACGAATTGACCTTTGCCACCACTCCGTCGGCCTCGTAGTCGAGTTCGTGGCGCTTCTCCGTGAGATCGTTCCAGTAATCGAGCACCTCGCCGACCCCGCGGCAAACCTTGGTGAGCTGATTCACCTTGAGCCCGAGCGCCTTGATTCCTTGCAGGAACTCCCACTGTGTGTCGAAGCTGATACCCTCGAGCAGGCCGGGCGTATGGCAGAAAATATCCAGCGGGCGCGACGCGGTGATGCGCGGATCGAGCTGGCGCAACGATCCGGCCGCGGCGTTGCGCGGATTCGCGAACGCGGTTTCGCCCGCCTTCGCGCGGTCGGCGTTGAGCCGCTCGAACGCCTTGCGCGGCAGGATCACCTCGCCGCGCACCTCGAGCCGGCGCGGCGGACGGTGGTGCGCCGGTTCGATCAGGCGCAGCGGCACGCTTTTGATCGTGCGGATATTCTGGGTCACGTCCTCGCCGTTGACTCCATCGCCACGGGTCGAACCGACCGTCAGGCGCCCGTCCTCGTAGACCAGCTCGACCGCGAGGCCGTCGAGTTTTACTTCGGCGACGTACTGGATTTCCTGGTCGCTCTTGAGGAAGCGCTTGATCCGGCGGTCGAACTCCAGCATCTCCTCCGCGTCCATCGCGTTGGCGAGCGAGAGCATCATCTTGCGATGGACGACTGCACCGAACTTTTCGCTCGGCGCGGCGCCGATGCGCTGGGTAGGCGAGTCCGGCGTGAGCAGCTCCGGATGGGCGCGCTCGATCTCCTCGAGCCGCCGCAGCATTCGGTCATACTCGGCGTCGGTGATCTCGGGCGAGTCGAGCACGTAGTAGAGATAGTTGTGATGGTTGATCTGATCGCGGAGCTCCTCCGCTTCCGCGCGCAAGTGAGAAAGAGTTTCCGGCATGATGAGCGTACGCGGTCTAGGTGCGGCCGAGATCAGACTCGGAATTCGCCACCCGTCTCAGCCTTCTAGAACGAAGGGAGAGGGATGAAAGGTAACCGGTTCAGCGGCTGCCATAGCCCATCGCGTCGAGGAAATCGTCCAGCGTCGGAAAGCGCATATACATGTTGTGCCGCTTTTGATCGCCGATAGTGGTGCTCGGCTCCGACGAATAGGCATGCCCCGGATACACCACCGTCGAATCGTCCAGATTACGCAGCGTATGGTTGAGGCTGTAGTACATCGCCGCCGGATCGGAGCCGGGCAAATCGACCCGCCCGCACGAATTCACGAATAGCGTATCGCCGGAAATCAGGTTCCCGCTCACCAGGAAGCATTGCGAACCGGGCGTATGGCCGGGCGTATGGAGAAATTTGATCTCGAGGTTGCCGACCTTGACCACGTCACCCGCCTCGACCTTGACCAGATCGGAGTCGCTGAGCCCGGCAACCCGCTTTACGCCCTCCGCCTCATTTTTGTTCGTGTAGACCTTGGCCTTGATCAGTTCGAGCAGGTTGGCCGCGCCCTCGACGTTGTGCCCCATCATGTGGCCGCCGAGATGGTCCTGATGGTAGTGGGTGATCAGGATCTGTTCGATTTCGTATCCCTCTTTTTGAGCGAATCTATGGATCGCTCCGACATCCCAGGCAGGATCGACCACCGCCGCCTTGTGCGTCTCCGGGTCGCCAATCAAATAGACGAAGTTGGCCATCGGGCCGATCTGGGCCTGCCTCAGGTAGAGCTTCTGCTCGGTTGACATCGGATAGATCTCCAATTGGCTTTCAGGGCTTGCCGCCCCTGGGACGCGTCGGCTTGCGGCGCGCCGAGTTCACCGCACGGGAGTCGAGCCTGAGCCCGCGATCCCACAGGAATTCGGGTTCGCCCAGGCGCTTCGCCACCCATCGCGATTGCACAAACAGATGGTCGCTCAGCCGGTTGACGTAAACGAGGAGTTGGTCGGCCAGGGATTCCTCGCGCTTGACCGCCCAGCACACGCGCTCGGCCCGGCGGCATACCGTGCGCGCCTGATGCAGGAATGCGTTGAGCATGCCGCCTCCCGGAAGCGTGAAAGATTTCAGCGGCTCGAGCTCCCGCTGCATCCGATCCATCTCGGCTTCCAGGCGGCTGACCTCGGCCTCCCCCATCTTGTGCATCCCCTCGTATTCCGCGCCGGGAGGGGTGGCGAGTTCGCTGCCGGCGTCGAACAGTTCGTTCTGGATACGGCGTAGCATTTCGGAGTACCAGTCAAAGTCCGCGCCGAAGCCTTCGCGATAGTTGGGCAGCAACGTCCGCACAATTCCGACGATCGCGTTGAGTTCGTCGATCGTGCCGTATGCTTCGAGGCGACCGCTCTCCTTGGGCACGCGCTCTCCGCCCACCAGGGCAGTAAAGCCCTTGTCGCCGGTACGCGTGTAGATTTTGGTCAGCCGAATCGGCATCCGCCTTACAAGCCCGCCTTCTTCCGCTGGGACTGGTACGACGCGTCGCCAAGGTCCTGCGACACCGGCAGACCCGCATCGCGCCATCCGGTGACCAGCACCTGGCCGGATGCGTCGCGGGATCCGCCAAAGCCGCCGCGGACGTTGGTCAGATCCGCATAACCCGCCTGCTCGAGCATCTCGCAGGCGCGCTGCGAGCGCCCGCCTGAGAGGCAACCGACCACGAGCATTCTACTCTTGGGCAGGACCTTCTCGACGACCGCGACGAACTCCGGATTCGGCTCCATCTGGCCGGGCCCCTTGACGAATACCACCGGGATATTGATGGCGCCGGCCGGATGGCCTTGCGCGAATTCCTGCTCGGTGCGGACATCGAGATAGACCGCACCGGGGTTCTTCTGGAGCGTTTCATGCGCCTGGCGGGGTTCAACCTGATTGATAGGCATGACGATAAGCACTCCCCTGAAGTGACGGGTTCATACAAGCATGTTCATTCTACCATGATCGCCGCGTCATTTCGGCTCCCGATTGCCGTAGCGCTCGTAGTGGACCATTTCGCGCCGCGGCTTGAGCGGGCGCGTTTGCGGCGGGTTGGAAGGATCGGGATAGCCGAACGGCAGGATCGTGAAGATCGCCCATCCCTCTGGTAGGCCCAGCATCTGCGAGAGCTTGGCGCCGTCAAAGTTCCCGACCCAGCAGGTCCCGAGACCCAGCGCACATCCGGCCGTAGCCATATTCTGCACGGCCTGCGCGCAATCGACGTCGGCCCAACGCGCGTTGGCGATGTCCTTGAGCACGACGACTGCTGAAGGGGCGTCGGCGACAAATCTACCGGTCGAGCACAACGCGCCAACTTCGCGCAGCGTATCGCGATTTTGAATCACGATAAATTGCCACGGCTGAAGGTTGCGCGCGCTCATCGCATGCCGTCCCGCGCTGACGATCTGCGAGAGCTTGTCGGGTTCGACCGGCCTCTGAGCGAAGGTGCGCTGCACGCGGCGGCTTTTGATTGCTTCCAAAGCGTCCATCGGTGGTCTCCAATCGTGTGTCGAAGGGGCCTACCGGCACCTTCTAATATCTCGTGCCGTCGGATTCCAGCGTCGGCTCAATCGGATCTGGCCGCTGCGGGCGATCCGAGCCTGCGCGACAATTCGTCAAGCGCCGCCGAAGAGAGGCAAGAGCCCAGCGCCGGGGACTCGCTGTCGATCGCAAAGAGCGCGTCGCCGGCCGTGACGAACGAGAGCAATTCCAGGGTACGATCGCCCGCACGGTTCTGATAGGCGGCGCGCTTAACGATCGTGCGCAGGCGATCCCAGTCGTCGCGGAAAAGCGGAAGCGGATCGCGATTGGAGGGCGATTGAGTCGCGGCCTGAGCGGCTCGCCTCCGGCTGTCATCGACAACCGTGCCAAGCTCGCCGGCAACCTGCTGGTCCGGGACGATCGCGCGAATTTGGCCGGCAGCCCCGGCGAGGAAATTTGCCACGTTCTCAGCCGCAATGCGCCACGCCGCCGCTTGCGTCGAAGTGAGCGGCGCGGGCGTCTGCGCCGCCATCAGGGAGTCGGGCAGAGCAAGTTGCAGCGTTACGCGGACGCCATCGTCCTCGGGAACGACCGCCGGTGCGAGCCGCAGGCTTTCCAGGGCCGTCCGCGCCTGCTCGCCCTGGGCTGTGGACGGAATCGAGGCGGCGAGACTGTTGAGCTGCGCCATCGCGGGCGACAGATCGTACGAAAAGGCCTCGAGCCGCGGGATCAAATTGCCCTTGACCAAATCGAAGCCGCGGCCGGCGATTTCACTCTTGCTGCGGTCGGGATTGTAGAAATTGAGGTCCGTGACGCGCAGCCTGAGTGCGCGGCCCTCGACGCGGGGCTCGGTCTCGGCCTGGATTATCCCCTTCCATGAGATCGGGCTGACGCAGCTTCCGCCAAGCGCGAGACCGAGGCTGAGATCGCCGTCAGTGTTCAGCTCGAGCTGCGAATCGTGCCGGCCGAAACGCGGTTTTTCCGCGTAGAAATACTGGCATTCGTCGCTTCCCCGAAAGAACTCCGCACGGCCGCCGGGAGCGGTGTAGAGTTTCTGCGCAATGGCCGCGTTCAAAATGAGATAGTCCAGATCCAGCGGGACCTCGAGCTCGCCCGCTCTGACCGGCACGGCGCCAAACAGCGCGATTAAAACGCATGCCGCCGCGAGCCGCGATGTTCCGCGGTGCTTAAACATAGTGCCTGTGCAAGTACCCGCGGCGCGCCGTCGCGCCCACCGGAAGCGGCGAACGGCACAAACGCCGAAGCGCGACGCTTTATTCATCCGGATTTTCGAGGCCGCCACGCCGGCTGCCGAATGCCACCCCGCGCTTGCTCGCACGGATAAACTCGACCATCTCGGCGACCTCTGGAGTGAGCGGACCGTCCGCGGCCAACCGCGCGAGCGCGAGCTTGAGATTCTGCCGCTCCGCGAAGAGCCGGGTGAACGCGCCGCGCACTGCGCGGATCGCTTCCGCGCCCAAGCCCGCGCGCCGCATCCCCACGGCGTTGATCCCGCGCAGCGTGTGGGTCAGATCCATCATGCAAAATGGCGGCACGTCGCGGCTGGTCCGGCTAAGCCCGCGCATCATCGCGAGCCGCCCGATGCGCACGTACTGATGGACGACGCAATTCCCGGACACCAACGCACGGTCAGCGACCTCGACCCATCCGGCGAGCAGTGCGCCGCCCGCAATAATCACCTCGTTGCCGACGCGGCAGTCGTGAGCGACGTGGGAATTCTGCATGAAGAAATTCCCGTCGCCGATAATCGTAACGTCCCCGTGCTCGCTGCCGCGATGGACGGTGACACCCTCCCGCAGGACGTTGCGATTGCCGATGCGGACGCGGCGCGGCCCGCCGCCGTACGCAAGATCCTGCGGCTCGTCGCCGATCACGGCGTTGGGATGAAGCACGTTGTCCTCACCCAGTTCGGTGTCGCCCAGGATCGTGACGTGACCGATCAACCTGGTACGCGCGCCGACCCGGATGCGCCCTTCGAGCATGCAAAAGGGCCCAATTTCCACGCCGGGCGCTAGTTCCACGTTTTGACCAATAACTGCGCTCGGGTGGATCCGGGCGTCCGCGTTCGCGGGGCGCTCGCGCGCACCGCCGCCCGCCGCACGGTCCTCGGATCGCGTTGAGGCGATGCGCCGCGCCATGGTCAGAACATCGGCTCGCGCAGGTCCAGGCCAAGCAACACCCTGCCCGCCGTCTCGTAGACCTTGAGCGATCCGATGGTGTGCTGGTTAATCGTAAGCACGTCGCGCAAGTGCCGATCGAGCGGCCCGGATTCGTAAACCGCGGAACCGCCGTACGCTTTGTACAGCATCTCGACCGCCTCGACGCAGGCGGCGTGGGCATGGGCGATCGCGATACGGTACAGCGCCCGCTGCCTGGGCGAAGGGAGATCCCCGGCGAGCAGCGAACGCCAGATGTCCTCGAGCCGATCGTAGGCGTATCCGCGCGCCGACCCGATCAGGCCTTCGGCGCGGGCGACAATCGATTGCACGTACCCTTCGTCCCGGAGCATCACCTTGCGTGCCGACAACATGCTCGTCGTGACCACCTTGCGCTCGGCGATCTCCGCAAAGCGATCGATCGCGTTGCGGGCGATACCCAGGGCGACGCCGGGAACGTTGTAGGCGAACATCATCGGGTAAGCGTACAACGGACCCTCGCGCCGCGGCTTCGACGGAAAGCCGTAGGCACGCTCGGCCGGCAGGAACAGGTCCTTTACCGCGAAGTCATGGCTGCCGCTGCCGCGCAAACCGGTCGTACGCCACGTATCGATCACTTCGCCTTCATCGCGGCGGATGAAGCAGACGGTGCGTTCAGGCGCGCCGCCGGGACGAAGCCGAGGCGCCCCGTTCTCCGTCACGTTGACGCCGACCAGAATCCACTCGCAATGCTGGCAGCCGCTGACGAACGGCCATTGCCCGCTGATTCGGTAGCCTCCGCTCGTTACTGCCGCCTGGCCGCTGAAGATCAACTGGCTGCCGGTGGGAGCGTCGAGGTCACGGTACATGCCGCGGGCAACGTCCTGGTCGAGGTAGGCGCTGAAGTACCCGCCGTCGCTGTTGATCATCGCGCACCAGCCGGCGGACCCGTCAGCGCGCGCGACCTCCTCGATCACGCGCATCTGAGTCATCGGGTCGAGCTCGGGACCGTCCCACGCGCGTGGCATCGCCATCCGGAAGATACCGGCCTGCTTCATCCCGGCGACAATGCGGCCCGGCAGCCGCCTGCCCTGCTCGATTTCGCTGGCCGCCGCGCGAATCTCCGGTCCCAGAGCGATCGCGGCTTCCAACGTATAGTCGGTTTGAGCTCCCGTATCGGCCATTCAACTCCCTCTCTTCGTGCGAGCATCCGCACCCTTGATGCTGACCGGACGATTGGACCCGATTCTATAGCCGGGCCGGGCGATCGTACGCACGCGAATCAGTGGAGTATCTTTTTCCGGTTGGGATCGTCGTCGGGATGCTCCCGGTCCTCGGTTTGTTTGCCCGGAACACGATAACCTTCACCCGCCCAGGTCCCAAGGTCCACCATGCGGCATCGTTCCGAACAGAATGGCCGATAGCGGTTTTGCGGACTCGAATCGACCGGGCTCTTGCAGATCGGGCAGCGCATTGCGGTTACCTGCACTGAAAACTGCCAGAAGCGGACGGCCGCGCGCAACGGCTTACCCGCGGCCATCCGCGCTCGATACCCGCGGCCAGCCTAGTCTGTGCCGGTGGGCGCTGGGTCGGCACGGGCTTGCAGTTCCTTTAGCTGCTCGCATCGCGGCGAACCACCATCGACTTCAAATACCTTTTCGTCCGGCTCGTAAACGAACCGCTCGAGGTAACAGTGATTGCCGCGGTACAGACCCTGGTAGGTCGCTCCCACCTCTACGCGTAAGGTGGAACGCCCGGAAGCAATCGCATCGTAGGCGGCGGGCGGCAGATGGAGGAACACGCGATGCGGTACCTGGGGTGAAATGATCCCCGCCACCTTTCGGCGCGTCTGACCGGCGACAACCGCACCGTCGATCGACATGCGCCGAAATATCACTACATTTTCCGCCGCGACCGAACCGAAGTTCTTGTACTCGATCCGCAGATTCGGGTCGCCTGGTCGGTCGTGGTTCAACGTCACTGAAAGCACCCCCAGATAGGGCCGCTCCGAAGCCTGGTAGATCGCGGTGGCAATTGTTGCGGTACGCCAGGTTGCAATCGCCGAACATACTGTCGCCACCACCATCAAAAGCGCCACCAGATCGGCAAATCCGAGGAACTCAGCGATTCTGCCAAGCACCCTCCGGTCGCGTCTGCTCAGCCGGTCTGCGCCCTGGCCTGGGTCGTCAGCCGCTTCGGGTCCATTCCCCGTAGTTGACGAACCCCCGCTCCTTCGTCGCATCGAATCCCCCTTCGAAAAATCTCACATGCTGGTTAGGGTTGACGCGGTACCGCGAACCACAGCACCCCCAGCGGCGGCAGCGTCAACGACAGCGAATACGGCAGGCCATGCCATGGCGTCGCCTGCGCCATCACCACGCCTCCGTTCCCTACATTGCTGCCGCCGAAAAGCTCGGAGTCGGTATTGAGGATCTCGGCGTAGGCTCCGCTCGTCGGTACCCCCACCCGATAGCCGCGGCGAACTGCCGGCGAGAAGTTGCACACGGCCAGGATTGAGCGCGATTTGCTATGGGTTGCAATTCGCAAAAACGCGATCACATTGTCGTCGGCATTGTCGGCGTCGACAAAGTGAAACCCTTCGCTGTCGGCATCGGCCTCCCACAAGGCCGGTTCGGCGCGGTAGAGGCGGTTGAGTTCGCTTATCAGAAATTGCAGCTTGCGATGGTCGTCGTATTGGACAAGATGCCAGTCGAGGCTTTCGTCGTGATTCCACTCGCGCCACTGCCCGAATTCGCCGCCCATGAAGAGCATCTTCTTGCCCGGCCGCGCCCACATATAGCCATAGAGCGCGCGCAGGTTGGCGAATTGCCTCCAGCGATCGCCCGGCATCTTCGAAAGCAGCGATCGTTTGCCGTGGACAACCTCGTCATGCGACAGCGGCAAAATGAAATTTTCCGTCCATGCGTAGAGGAAGCCGAAGGTGACATCATGATGATGGTAGCGCCGATAGACCGGATCCTTGGAGAAGTACTCCAGCGTGTCGTGCATCCAGCCCATGTCCCATTTGAACCCGAAGCCGAGTCCGCCTAGATAGGTCGGCCGGCTCACCGCGGCCCAGGCGGTTGATTCCTCGGCGATCATCATGACGCCGGGGTTGCGCGCATAGACCACTTCGTTAAGCGCCTTGATGAAGGCAACCGCCTCGAGGTCTTCGCGGCCGCCGTAAATGTTGGGCACCCACTCCCCCTCTTTGCGCGCGTAGTCGAGGTAAAGCATCGACGCGACGGCGTCGACCCGTAAACCGTCAGCGTGATACTCGCCCAGCCAGTAGAGCGCGCTTGCGAAGAGGAAGTTGCGCACCTCGTTGCGGCCATAATTGAAAATGTAGGTGTCCCACTCCGGGTGAATCCCTTTGCGCGCGTCGAGATGCTCGTACAGCGCCGTGCCGTCGAAGCGGCCGAGACTCCACGCATCGGTGGGAAAATGGGCGGGCACCCAGTCCAGGATTACTCCGATTCCGTGCCGATGGAGATAATCGACCAGAAAACGAAAGTCATCCGGACTGCCATAGCGGGCGGTCGGCGCAAAATAGCCGGTTACCTGGTAGCCCCAGGAAGGGGTAAACGGATGCTCCATGACCGGCATCAGTTCAACGTGCGTGAAGCCCATCGCGTTCACGTAATCCACCAGCTCGGGCGCGAGCTCACGGTACGTCATAGGGCGGTGGTTCTCGCCGGGAACGCGCCGCCACGACCCCAGATGCAGTTCGTAAATCGAAAGCGGAGAGCGCACGGCGTCACGCCGGCCACGCGCTTCCATCCAGTCCTCGTCGCTAAACCGGTAGCTGCTGTGATGAACGATCGAAGCGTTGGCCGGTGGTTCTTCGGCCGCGAACGCAAACGGATCGGCCTTGAGCACCAGCCTGTCATCCCAGGTTCGGATCTCAAACTTGTAGCAGGCGCCGGGCTCAAGTTCGGGCACGAACAGCTCCCACACTCCTGAGGGACCGAGCGATCGCATCATGTGCATGCGCCCGTCCCATCCATTGAAATCGCCGACCACGCTTACGCCGTGGGCGTTGGGCGCCCAGACTGCAAAAGCGACGCCGGCGATCCCTTCAATTTCGCGCACGTGCGCCCCGAATTTCTCGTAGGCTCGCTCATGCCGCCCCTCGCTCCACAAGTGCAGGTCGAGCTCGCCCAGCGTGGGCATGAAGCTGTAGGGATCGTAACTGGTCGTGATGGTGCCGTCGTGATAGCGGGCGCGCAGCCTGTAGGGAAAAACCTCGCGGCGGTCTTTGATCAGAACCTCGAAGAGCCCGCCCGGTTCGCGCCTCGCCATCGGCCATGGAGCGCCACCGTCCGCCAGCACCGAGACCTGATCGGCGCCGGGCCGAAGCGCACGAATCACGATTCCTTCCGGCAGGCGATGGGCGCCCAGGATCGCATGCGGATCGGGATGTTCCAGCCGGAGCAGCCGGTCCACTTCGGAGGGCGCGAGAGTACTGCGCGTCAACTCAGAATCCTGCGCCTGCGTCAAGGCGATCCTCGAGCGGGAGCGGCTCCGCCGTCATGTGGAGTGGCTTCCGCCCAAGGCCGCGACGCGGGCCCCGATAGGATGCACTCTCGATTATACGCTGTGACCCGTGTGAGAAGGCCGTATCCGCCGCGCGTCGATCTCCATCCACACGATGGATTTTAGCCGTCGGGCGCGGAGCCGCGCCACCCGTGGCATCGTTAGCCCTGGCGTCCGCGCCTGATAAGGGGGCTGAGTTTATTTCGCCAGGTCGGCTCCGTGCGGACCAAGCCTCGCCAGCGACAACCCCTTGAATGCCGGCTCGAGCGACGCCATCGCGCCGAAGATCGCCTCCGCCGAACGGGGGCTGTCCGTGCGGCCCAGGGCCGCGCTTAGCCGCGCGATTACTTCGATCCCGGACAGCGCTTGCCCGGGTGGATCGAACGCCTGCTTGAGCAGTTGCACCCGCCCTTTGAAGTTGGTGAAGCTGCCGTCGAGTTCCGGATATGCGGCAATCGGCAGCACCTGGTTGGCCATCTGGCAGGTCTCGTTGGCGTCGGTATTTAAAACCACGAGGTAGTCGAGCGCGCCGAAATTCCGCGCGAAATCTTCTTCGCCCAGCGCCCGTACGAGATCGGCGCGCATCACGATCAGCAGTTTGAGTTGACCCGCCGTAACCGCCTCTTTGAGGCGCTGCAAGCCTGCATCATCGAGTCCCAGCGCAGCCAATCCGCGAGTGTTGGGATTCTTGTTGGCTCGAATCAACAGATCGTCGTCGCCGCTGGAGCCGGGCGGTGAAAAACTCAGCGCGGCGATCATGTCGGACTTGATGGTCTCGGACATCAGGCGCTTGAGCGCGAAGGCTTCTTCGTTGGTCGACTGCGCACCCACCACGGCACCGATCGAACGACCGCCGCCGGTAGTGATCGCCTCCGCAATTCGCGACGCGGCGCGCCGTATCGCCGAATCCCACGGCTCGGACATCATGCGGTCCCGGGATTGAACCAGCGGCGCGGCAAGCCGAGTCTCGCTCTGCAGCGCGGGAAAGCCATGACGGCCCTCGTCGCACATCCAATACCCGTTCACGCCCGCATTCTCGCGCGGCTTGAGGCGATAGATCCGTCCCCGATGGTGATAGATGTCGATCGAGCAGCCGCGCTCGCATCCGCCGCAAACCGACGGCGTTCCATGCAGGTACCATACGCGCGCGCGGAAACGGAACTCCTTCTCCGTCAACGCTCCGACCGGACAGATATCGACGACGTTGCCGGCGTATTTGTTATCTACCTTGCGGCCTGGCCAGTGATCGATTTTGTCGCCGTCAGCGCGCTCGAAAATCGCCAGCTCACTCGTATGCGTGACCTCGTCGAAGAACCGCGTGCAGCGCGCGCACAGGATACAGCGCTCCTGATCGAGCATGATGCCCGAGCCGATATCGATCGCCTTGCCCTTATGGTTTTTGCGTCCGAGCGGAAAGCGCGACTCCTGCAAGTCGTAATCCATGTAATAGTCCTGCAGCTTGCACTCGCCGGCCTGGTCGCATACCGGGCAGTCGATCGGATGGTTGATCAGCAGGAATTCCAGCACCGCGCGCTGCGCCGCCCTGGTCCGCTCGCTCTTCGTATGCACGACCATTCCGTCGGCGACCGCCGTATTGCACGCGATTTGCAGCTTCGGTGCCTTCTCCACCTCGACCAGGCACATCCGGCAGTTGCCGACCACCGTCAGCGCCGGATGGTAGCAGTAGTGTGGAATCTCGATTCCGATGCTCGCCGCCGCGTTGATCAGGTTGGTGCCGGCGGGCGCCTCGACTTCCTTGCCGTCGATTGTCAGCTTGGGCACAGTCGTCAGATCACGCGGCCGCGGATTGCGGCGGCGCCTTCCGGAAAGGACAGCGGCCGAGCTTGACGTGGGCTTCGAATTCGTCGCGGAACTTCGGAATAAAGCTCTTGACCGGCATCGAGAGGCTGTCGGCGAGCACGCAGATCGTATTGCCTTCCATGTTCGTCGCCACGCTGAGCAGCGTCTCGAGATCCTCGAGCCGACCGCGTCCTTCTTCCATTTCGATCATCAGCTTCTCGATCCAACCCGTTCCCTCGCGGCACGGCGTGCACTGCCCGCACGACTCGTGATGGTAAAAGTGCGCGATCACCCTCAGCGCATCGACCATGCAGGTGTCTTCGTGCATGACCATCACGCCCGCGGTTCCCATCAGCGAGCCGGCAGCGCGGACAGAGTCGAAATCCATGTTGACCTTGACCGCTTCCTCGGCGGTGAAGATGGGAAACGACGAGCCGCCGGGAATCACGCCCTTGAGCGCCTTGCCGTCGAGGATTCCCCCGCCGACGTCGTAGATTAGATCCTTGAGCGGAAAGCCCATCGGCAATTCGTACAATCCCGGTTTGTTGATGTGACCGGAGAGGCAGAAAATCTTCGGCCCGGGACTCTTTTCCGGACCGATCGATTTGTACCAGTCGGCGCCGCGATTGATGATATGCGGGACGTTCGACAGCGTCTCAATATTATTGACCACCGTCGGG
>DASPQS010000227.1:0-5346 GCA_035624865.1 Binataceae bacterium (SeqCode)
ATAGATGCGTGGCCGCGCCGTATTTTCGTGCCAGATGAAGGTTGATCGCGAGCGACTCGAACAGTACGACGCCATCGTCGTCGAGCGCGGGGATGCGGCCGTTCGGGTTGATTTTCAGATATTCGGGTTTTTGCGCTTCGCCGATGAAATCGACCGGAATGTTCTCGTAGGGGAGGCCGAGTTCCTCGAGTATCCAGAGGCAGCGCGCGCTGCGCGATTGGGGAATGCCATAGAGTTTGATCGTCATGATTTTCTCCGAGACCGTGCCGGGCGCGGCCCTAATCTTCGCGGCAGGTTAGCGAAGCGCGGGCGCGGCCAGAAGAGGCCGCGGATCAGAACGCGGCGGCGGGACGGTCGGCGGCGGCCGGAGCTTCCATCGCGCGCAGAATCGCCGCCGTCATCTCGGCGGTGGTCGCCTTGCCGCCGAGGTCCGGGGTCAGCACGCTGCCCGTGCGCAGCACGGCGCCGACCGCCTCACGAATTCGCCGGGCCGCGTCGGCATTGCCGAGGTACGCCGCGAGCATAGCGCCGGAGAGAATCGCGGCGACCGGGTTGGCGCTATTTTTCCCGGCGATATCGGGCGCCGTGCCGTGGACGGCCTCGAAGATCGCGCCGCGCTCCCCGTAGTTGGCTCCCGGTACGACGCCGAGGCCGCCGACTAGACCCGCGCACAGGTCGGAGACGATATCGCCGTAGAGATTCTCGAGCAGCAGAACGTCGAACGAGCCGGGGTTGGTCACGAGCCGCATGCAGGCGGCGTCGACGATTTGCTCGTCGTAGCGGATATCCTTGTATTCCTCGGCGACCTTCCGCGCGCATTTGAGGAACAGCCCGTCGGAGAGCTTCATGATGTTGGCTTTGTGAATCGCGGTGACGGAGGTGCGCCCGTTGTGGCGGGCGTATTCGAAGGCGAAGCGGGCGATCCGGGTGGAGGCCCGCGCCGTGATCACCTTGACGCTTTCGACCACGCCGGGTGTCACCAGATGTTCGATACCGGCGTAGAGGTCTTCAGTGTTTTCGCGGACCACCACGAGGTCGACGTTGCGGAACGGGGTATGAACTCCTTCGAAGCTGTGGGTCGGGCGCAAGTTCGCGTAAAGGTTGAAGGTCTTGCGCAGGTAGACGTTGATCGATCGGTAGCCCTCACCTACGCTGGTCTCAAGTGGACCTTTAAGAGCGATGTGGGTGCGCTTGAGCGATCGGATCAGTTCGTCGGGAACGGGGTTGCCGACCGCCTTGAATGCGGCGGCGCCCGCCAACTGCCGGTCCCATTTGATTTGCAGTCCGGCCGCTTCGATGACGGTGACAGCGGCGCCGATAACTTCGGGGCCGATGCCATCGCCGGGAATCAGAGTCACCGGCGTTGCAGCGGCGCCATGATGGATGCCATTTCCGCCCAATTCCAACCGCCTGCGATCTCCTTTTATCAACGCCGCGCATGGCCACGGCCCTTGGTGAGCGGCAGTAGACGCAACATTCGTTCCCGCTGCGCGCGACGGCGGGATTTGTGTCTTGCCGCCTCGTGAAGTAGCGCTATTCGCCATTTCAGTAATTTACGAGTCCCACGAAAATATCGGCGACGTTGGTACCGGTTGGCCCGGTGATAATCAGATCGCCGAGCCTGCTGAATAAATTATAGGCATCGTTCCGTTCGAGAGCCGAACGGGCGTCGACGCCCGCCTCTTTGGCGCGCCGCACTGTGGCCGGGGTGATGATCGCTCCTGCCGCCTCGGTGGGGCCGTCGATCCCGTCGGTGCCGGCGAAGAGGGCGACGAGCCGCCGATCGGGTTCGATGCGGTCGAGTTCCAGGGCCATCGCGAGCGCGCATTGCTGGGCGCGTCCGCCTTTGCCGGCGCCGCGGACGGTCACGACAGGTTCGCCTCCGGCGATCACGCAGACCCGCTCGCGCTCGATCGAAGAAAGGTGAGTTGCCATTGCGCGGCCGACGTCGTTGGCTTCGCCCGCAAGGTCGCGTGCGCGTTCCAGTTGGTAGCCGAGGCCAGCGGCGGCATCGGCGGCGGCCTCGATCGCCGTGGCGTTGTCGGCGATTACTAGGTTGGTGGCGCGGTCGAGTTCGGGATCGCCGCGTTTGACGGTCTCGCGGATCTCGCCGGCAGCCCCGCGTTCCAGATGTGCGCGAATCGCCTCGGGAGCCCGACCCCAAAGGCCGCGCCGTTTCAGGACTGCAACTGCGTCGGCGTAAGTGGTTGCATCGGCGGCAACGGGACCCGATCCAATAGTGCCGAGGTCATTGCCGGGTACGTCGGAGAGGATCAGGCTGAGCAGGCGAACCCCGGGCGGAGCCGCCCGCAACAGAAGCCCGCCCTTGATCGCGGAGAGATGCTTGCGAACCGCGTTCAGCTCGCGGATCGAAGCGCCCGAGCGCAACAATCCCGAAGTTATCGCGATCTTGTCGGCGAGCGTAACGTCCTCAGCAGGAACCGCCATCAGGGCGGAAGCGTCTCCGCTGAGCGCGATCAGGATCAACTCCCCGCGGCGGGTGCTCGCAACGAATTCGAGCGCCGCGCGGCCCGCGGCTTCCGACGATGCGTCAGGAAGGGGATGGGAGCTCGTGATAATCCGCATTTCCGGCAGGGGAATCCCAGGCTCGGATCGGGAATGAGGCATGATCACCAACGCTTCGCGCAGCTTCTTGGCCAGCCGGGCCTGAACCTCGCGCGCCATCCCGAAAGCCGCCTTGCCCACGGCAAGCAGACGGATAGCCTCGGCCACATCGATGAGTGATGGCACCGGCTCAGTGTCGGGCAGTGCGCCTTCGAGCGCGCGAGCCACTACCCGGTCGGGAGCCACTGCCGATATGGCCGCGGCGTAGATGCGCATCAGGTGGGCGCGGACGCGCGATTCCGATCCAGGATTTGGCGGTGTCATGGGGATGCTGTAAAACAGCGTACCGCAGGAGGGAGATTGAAGCGATTCGCTAGCGGAGCACCGTTGCGGTCGCTAGCGAAGCGCGGTTGCCGCGCGAAGCGAGCAAGCGAGTCTGCGAGCTGCGTTGAAATTAAGACCGAGCAAGCGAGTCTCTATTGTTAACGCGGCTCGCAGACTCGCCCGCTCGGCTTCGCCACGCGAAGCGTGATGGAGCTGCGTTGAGATTAACGACGCCGAGCGCATCGCGTGTTGTTGGACCGCAGGCCATGACATGCCATAATCCACGGTTGCATCCGCGGCTTAACGTGGGCGTCAAATCATGAAGCTACGGGTCGATGACATAACGGCCGATGCGCGCGAGATTTCCTTCCCCGAACCGGAAGGTGAGATCAACCGCACGCTCGGTCGCGGACCAATCACCGAATACCGTCTCGACCGTCCGATCCAGGTCGACTTGTCCTACTATAAGGCGGGAACCGAGGTATTCCTGACCGGCGAAGTCGGGGCGAAGACGACCGCATGCTGCGCCAGGTGCGCCGAGGAATTCAAGGCTGAGCGGAAGCGGGCTTTCCGCTACGTTTTGGCTCCGAAGTCGATTGGTTACGACGGCGACTCCGAGCAGCGCTCGGACGATCTCGAGTTCTCTCTCTACGAAGGCGACGAGGTCGATCTGACGCCGCTGATTCGAGAGCAGGTGCTGCTGGCGCTGACCGACCGGCCGTTGTGCCGGGAGGATTGCCGCGGATTGTGTCCGCGATGCGGCGCGAATCTGAACGAGATCACCTGTGGCTGCCGCACCGAGGCATTTGACCCGCGGCTCGCCGTGCTGCGAACACTCAAGGTTGGCCGCCCCTGAAGCCCGCGCGGCCCTGGATCGTCTTTAATCTTTAAGGAAGGCATCAGAGGCAAAACGCCATGCAAGCTCCCAAGCGCCGAACTTCGAGGTCCAAGCGCAACAAACGCCGCGCGCACGACGCGCTGAGCCCCGTAAATCCGATTGCATGCCCGCAATGCGGCGAGCCGGCGATGCCCCATCGCGTCTGCCGCCATTGCGGTACCTACCGCGGCCGGGAACTGGCGCCGACCGAGGCCTAGAGCGCCCTCGCTGCCATCGCGCAGCCCAGAAATCCACTGGAAGCCGCGCAGCAAAAACGGTGATACGGGTGGATTTGTGAAGAGCCGTGGATTGTTCAACCCCTCGCCGGGAGGCACGCCGTGAAAATCGCGCTTGACGCGATGGGTGGCGATCTTGCGCCCAAGGCCGTGATCGAGGGCGCGGTGATGGCGGCCCGCGACTTCAAAATCGAAGTCGTGCTGGTGGGCGACCGCGAGGTAGTTGCGCGCGAATTGGCCGAGCACAAGACGGCCGGGCTTTCGATCAGTGTCGAACACGCGGCCGAAGCCGTCGAGATGGACGAGTCGCCGCTCGAGTCGGTGCTGAGCAAGCCCGAATCGTCGATTCACGTCGGGCTCGAGATGGTCAAGCGCGGCGACGCCGACGCTTTCGTCAGCGCCGGAAATTCGGGCGCGATGATGGCGGCGGCGATGGCGATACTGGGCAATCTGCCCGGTGTCGACCGTCCCGCCATCGCCTCGTTGGTGCCGACTACCGGTGGAGTGGCGCTGCTCATCGATGCGGGCGCCAACACCGACGTCAAGCCGATCAACCTGATGCAGTTCGGGGTGATGGGCAGCGTGTATTGGAAGCATGTGCAGGGCGTGGCGCAGCCTCGCGTCGGGATTCTGTCCAACGGCGAAGAAGCATCCAAAGGTACCGACCTGACCCGAGCGGCCGCGGACGCGCTGCGCGAGATGGCGCCACACGTAAATTACGTCGGCTATCTCGAAGGCCGCGATATCAACCGGGCCAAGGCCGACGTGGTCGTCACCGACGGCTTCACCGGCAACGTCGTGCTCAAGACGATGGAGGGGTTCGCGTCCTTTCTGCTCGGGAACCTGCGCGAGGTATTCGGCAGCGGCTGGCTGCGGCGGGTCGCGTTCCTGCTGGTGCGCAAGAAATTGTACGCCATCCGCGAACGGCTGGATCCCTCGGAATATGGCGGCGCCCCCCTGCTTGGGGTCAACGGTGTCGCGGTCATTGCGCACGGCTCGTCCAACGCGCGGGCCATTCGAAACGCGGTTCGGGCGGCTGCCAATGAGGCGCTGGTGCGGCACGTCAATTCCGAGGTGGTCGAGATTCTCGCCCACAGCCCCACCACGCTGGTTTCCAAGCCCAGCGGCAAAGGTATCCGCGGACTGTTATCGCGAGTGCGCGGCCGGCTGCATCTTGGCCGCGAGGCTTCGCCCGATCGCAAACCCGATCGCGGCAAGGCCGAGTCCCCACGCGACGCCAAGCCGCTGGCGAATGGACCGGTGGCGCATCCGTCGGAGACCGAGCCGCGGCTCGCGCAAGCAGATGGGGCACAACGGGCGAGAGCTGACGGCGAGCCGCATGCG
>DASPQS010000228.1:0-4275 GCA_035624865.1 Binataceae bacterium (SeqCode)
CTCGATCAGATGGGCCTCAGGCGTGCGTCCGCGGCCTGAACCGTTTGTACGAGCCGATAAGGAACTTCAATGCGTCAGGTATCAGTCGGGGCCAAGGGCAAATACGAATTCGTCGTGGCGCGCAAGGATCTTGCCGGAACCATGGAAACCTCGCTGCCGCCTGTGTTGGCGACCGCAATGATGAGTCTGGCCATGGAATTGGCGGCGATGGACGCGCTCAAGCCGTACCTTGACCCGGGTGAAATGTCCGTTGGCGTAACGGTAAGCGTGCAGCACACCGCCGCGACGCCCGAAGGATGGAAGGTGCGAGCCGAAGCCGAGGTCACCAAGGCTGAAGGACGGCGCATCGAATATGTCGTGCGCGCCTTCGACGAAAAGGAAGAGATCGGTAACGGCACCCATACGCGCGCCGTGGTCGACCGCGCCAAGTTCGACGAACGTTTTGCCGCCAAAGTGAAGGGGCGACCCTAGCCTCGCACCTTTTCACGGTGAACCAGCATGGCAATCCAGATCTTCGAGCCAAAAGAAGTCCACGTCGGGCGGGATTACGGTGGTGCGGAGTATGAAATCTCCGATGCCTTGGTCCAGAACTATATCGCGGGGACGGGCGATGACCATCCGTGGTATCGCGGGCCGTCGCCGCTCGGCGGTCCGATCGCACCGGCGCTGATACTGCATTCCGCGGTCTTTCGCACGCACGACTGGTATCTGCCTAATGTTTTCGGCAACCTGCATGCGCGCCAGGAGTGGGAAGGCTTCGCGCCGGTCCCTCTCGGGGAGCGGCTCCATTCGCGTTCCGTCATCATCGACCGCTACCTCAAGCGCGATCGCGAATACGTCGTCAACGAATGCCTGATCCTCAACGCGCTGGGCCAAATCGTGCAGCGCAGCCGGACTCATCAGAGCTTCCTGGTACCCGAGGGCCAGGGCGGCAATGGTTTCGCGGTCGACCGTTCGCGCGAAAAATCCGCCGCCCGCGAATTCAAGGTGGGGGAGCGCGGCGGCGAACCGCTCGAGACCCCGATGCGCAAGGTGACGCAAGCAATGTGCATGGCCTTCTCGGGACCGGGACGCAATTACCACACCGACGCCGGCGAGGCGCGCAAGCTGGGCTTCCCGGAAATCGTGGTGCAGGGGATGCTCTCGGTGTGCCTCATCGTGGAGATGATGACGCAGCGTTTCGGCCTGGGCTTCATTATCGGCGGCAAGTTCGACGTCCGCCTGGTCAACGTGTTGTGGGCCGAGGAAACCACCGGCGCAAAAGGAAGAATCCTGGCACGGCGTCCCGAAGGCCAGCGCACGCGTGCGGAGGTCGAGGTCTGGTGCGAAAAAGCCGACGGCACGAAGACCATCGTCGGCAGCGCCAGCGCGCTCGAGTTATAGCATCGCGCGCGGTCGACAGCCGAGAACTACGAAAGTCTAAAAGCTGAGCCGGACGCGCGAATGGAGGCCGAACCGGCGAATCGCAACGGCGGGCGGCGCGCCTACGATAGCCCTGGCATCCGTCTTAGCTTCGACGGACTGAAACCGACCATCGTCTCCTCGCCAACCTCAATCACTGGCACCGCGCGAAAGCCCCGACGTGTCAGATCGTCGCGCGCACTGGCATCATCGCCGCTATTACGCTCTGTAAATTGAAGACCATTGCGCGAAAGAAGCTCTTTCGCTTGATGGCACGAGGTTCAGCCGTGATTCGTGAAAATTGTAACCTTGGGTAACGGCAAGCCTAACCTCCGGCGGTCAGCGCTTCCACCTCGGTGATAGACTTCGGCACCGCGGCGGTCATCACCTCGTGGCCGTCGAGCGTGACCAGCACGTCGTCCTCGATGCGGATGCCGACGCCGCGAAATTCGGCGGGCACCTCCTCGTCGTCTTCCCTGATGTAGATTCCCGGCTCGGCCGTCAGCACCATCCCGGGTTCGAGTTTTCGCGATTCGGCGCCGATACGATAGAGCCCGACGTCGTGCACGTCCATCCCGAGCCAGTGGCTGGTCCGATGCATGTAGAAGCGCCGGTAAGAGCCGCTCTGGAGCGCCTCTTCCACCGTCCCCTTGAGCAGGCCCATCCGCAGCATGCCCTCGACCAGGACCTGGGTGGCGGCTTCGTGCGGATCGTCAAACTTCACACCGGGCTTCACCGTCTCGATCGCCTTCAATTGCGCGGCCAGAACGGTGTCGTAGAGATCGCGCTGGAGCGGTGTGAAACGCGCACCGATCGGGAAGGTGCGCGTGACGTCGGAGGCATAGAAGTCATACTCACATCCGGCGTCGATCAGAAGCAGTTCGCCCGCGCGCATTTGACGATCGTTGCTGATGTAATGGAGCGTCGCCGCGTTGGGTCCCGACGCAATGATCGAGGGATAGCTCGGACCGGCTGCGCCGTGCTTGCGGAACGTGTAATCAACCAGCGCCTCGATCTCCCACTCCATCATTCCGCCGCGCGAGTTGCTCATTGCCGCCTTATGCGCCTCGGCCGAAATCTCGATCGCGCGCCGCATCGCCTCGAGTTCCTCGGGTTCCTTGCGCAGCCGCATCTCGTGCAGAATTTCGCGCGGGTCGAGAATCGCGTGCGGCCCCGAACCGATGCGCGGGCGCATCGCGGCCGACGCCTTCACCATCTCGAGCACGCGGGTGTTCATTCTCTCGTTGTGGCCCAGCGGATAGTAGGCGCTTTCGGCTTTTTCCAAATAGCGCGGAACGACGCGGTCGAGTTCGTCGATTACATACGCCCGATCCGCGCCATAATCGATCATCGCGCCCTCGACACCAGCGCGCCGTCCGGTCCAGGTCTCGCGCTCGCGGTCGCGGGGACGGACAAAAAGGACGAACTCATCCTTCTGGCCGGGCGCAATCAGCGCGACCGAATCCGGCTCGCTGAAGCCGGTCAGATAATAGAGATCGTTGTCCTGCCGGTAGACAAATTCGACGTCACCCGAGCGCAGCGCCACGGGCGAACTCGGCAGAATCGCTACCGAGTTGCCGATCGCGGCTTTGAAACGCGCGCGGCGCTTCGCGAAGATCTCGGCTTTGCCGTTGAGACTCATGTGCGTGCCAACCGGGCGTTCGGGCTGCCGCCCCGTTTCATCATTATGAAGCTTGGGCGGCGATCAATCGAGTATGCGGCCTTTCGCCATCACGGCCAGCCGGCGCCGCCGACCGAAACCTGTATCGTGTCGATGCGGGCGCTGCATTTCGCGCGGCATTCGTCCGGATTGATGCTGTCGGCAAAAAGTACGAACAGCGTCTTGCGCTTCGGCCCACCAAGCGCGCAGGCGATCGGCATCGACTCGAAGCCGGCGCGGTCGGTAACCTCTCCGCCCTCCTTGACCCGCATAACCTGCTTCGTCATAGGCGATGCGACCCAGACCGCATTCTCCGCGTCCAGCGCGATACCGTCGGGCACCGCCTGGCCAAGCTCGGCCCATACGCGGCGATTCGTCAGCGATCCGTCGGGCTGGATATTGAACGCGGTCAGCCGATGGCCCATCGATTCACCGACGATCAGCGTCTTGCCGTCGGCGGTTTCGACTGTGCCGTTGGGAAAGTCGAGTCCGTCCGCGACCACGCGCGCCGACCCGTCGGGATTGACCAGAACCAGTTCGGCCTTCTTCGCCGGGGCGCCGGAGAGCAGATCGTAACCGAAATTGCCGACGTAGGCGCGTCCCTTGTCGTCAACCACCATGTCGTTGCAGTGGAACGAGGCCAGCTTGCTGATGTCGGCGTGGGTCTTGAGCTCCCCCGATTTTTCCCGGACCAGCAGCTTGCGGTCGGTCATCGAGACGATCAGCAGCTTGCCGTTGGGCAGCCAGCCCAGACCCGAAGGCCACGCCGGCACTTCGCACACGTCCTCCGCGTTACCCTTGAGGTCGACCGAACGAACCTTGTGCGCGTGCATGTCGGAGAAAAAGAGCTTGCCGCGATGCCAGCGCGGCCCTTCGGGAAACATCAAACCATCAAGTAATACATGAAATCCCGCCATTCTGAAGTTCCTCTTTAGTTTCCTCGCGCAAACAGCGCGCGAATCCTATTCGAGTGCTTTCTGCGCGCGCAGTTTCGCAACCTCCTCCGCGCTGTAGCCGAGCAGCCCCGTCAATATCTCATCCGTATGCTGGCCGATCATCGGCGCGGGAGCCCGCACCTTCGTCTCGGTGCGGCTGAGCTTCCATGGCATGCCGCAATGCTGCCGTTTGCCGATCTCGGGATGTTCCAGGTAGACGAAATAGTCTCGCTCCTTGAGATGCGGATCCTCGTCCGCCAGGTACTTGTTGTCGGCCAC
>DASPQS010000229.1:0-2399 GCA_035624865.1 Binataceae bacterium (SeqCode)
ACGTTTTTCCTCCCGAAAAGCGCGGTTTGGCTTTCGCGCTGTATGGCATCACGGCGGTCGTTGCGCCCACAGTTGGGCCGACGCTGGGCGGCTGGATAACCGACAACTACACCTGGCGCTGGATTTTCTTCATCAACCTGCCTGTTGGGATTCTGGCGCTGCTACTGGTCTATCGGTTGGTCGACGATCCTCCGTGGGCAACGCGCAAGCAGGGCGCCGGCCTGAAGATCGACTACATCGGGGTTTCGCTGCTCGCGCTTGGCGTCGGCGCGTTGCAAATCATGCTCGACAAAGGGCAGGAGGACGACTGGTTCGGCTCGCACTTCATCCTCACGCTCGCGATTCTCGCCGTGGTCGGGCTCGTTTCACTCGTGATCTGGGAATGGTTTTACAAGAATCCCATCGTCGACGTGAAACTCTTCAAGAACCTCAACTTCCTCGGCTCCAACGGCATGATGTTCACGCTGGGCATGATTTACTTTGGCAGCCTGGTGATGATGCCGCTCTTCCTGCAGTCGCTGATGGGCTACACGGCGGAATCCGCGGGATTGGTGCTTTCCGGGAGCGGGCTGCTGCTGGTTCTTCTGATGCCCGTCGTGGGTGTTGCTTCGTCGAAATGGCAGGCTCGCTACCTGGTGGCATTCGGATGGCTCGCGCTGGCGATCGGCATGTATGTCTCGGTCAAATTCCTGGATCTGGACTTAAGCTTTCGCGCTGTGGCGATACTGCGTCTCGCGCAGGTCGTCGGCCTGCCTTTCCTTTTCGTTCCGATCAACCTGGCGTCGTACGTCGGGATGCCTGCGGAGAAAAGCGGCAACGTGGCGGGTCTCGTCAATTTCATGCGCAACATCGGAAGCAGCGTGGGAACGTCACTGGTGACGACGCTGATCGATCGCCGGTCGCAGTTCCACCAGGTTTATTTGGCGGCGGACGTGGCTCCGGGACACCCAGGGCTTGCCGCTCAGGTCGCTGGCTTGACGGATCGCCTGATCGCTTCCGGGATGGATGCCGCAAGGGCCGCATCGCAGGCGCACGCGATCATCTTCCGCGTCGTGTTGGCGCAGGCGAATACGCTCGCATATCTCGATACCTTTCTGTTTCTCGCGGTGGCCTCGACGATCATGTTCTTTCTTGCGTTCGGCCTCCGCAAGAATCAGCCGGGCGCGCGGCGCGTGTCGATGGAGTAGCCAAGTAGCAGGTGCCACCGGGCTGTGGTAGGCTCTGCACCGTTGTAGAGGTTTGGGACCCTCCGCAGGGGAAGCCGAGGCGCGTCCTATGATTCGAGTGCTTACCATCGAGCGCGAGTATGGCAGCGGCGGCGGCGAGATCGCCGCGGCCTTGGCGCAGAGGCTGGGTTGGAAGCTTTGGGACCAGGCGCTCACCAACGAGATTGCGCGGCAAATGGAGTGCGATTGCCGCGTGGTCGAGCAGCGCGAAGAGAAACGCGACCCGCTCTTCCACCGTTTGCTGATGGCCTTCATGCGCGGCAGCCACGAAGGCAGCCTGAACGCGCCGCGGCTCAAGATTGCCGACGCTGAGTGCATCCGCGAAGTGACCGAGCAAGTCGTGAAGGAAGCAGCGCAATGCGGGGGATGTGTGATCGTGGGGCGCGGCTCCGCATACTATCTGGAAAACCGGCACGATGCGTTCCACGTATTTGTCTACGCGCCGTTTCAGGAGAAGGTGAAGCGGCTGATGGCCGAGGGCAAGTCCGAACGCGAGGCCGCGCATCTCGCCGAAACTGTGGATCGCGACCGGGCGGCGTTCATCGAGCAGTACTTCAAAGTGGAATGGCCGGACCGCCATCGCTTTCACCTGATGGTGAATTCCGCGATCGGCGAGTCGGCCGCGGTGGATACCATCCTCGGTGCTCTCGATCTCTACCAGAAGCGGCAATCCCACCACGCCGCAACCGCTTCGCATTCGGTCGCGTCTTGATTCCACGCGGTGAAATCAGCAAAGCCATGCAGCGTTTGGTCCGATGAGCTGCGCGATCTGCGAGAAGCGGCCACCGAAGCGGTATTGCCCGGCGAAGGGCGAGAAGATATGCGCCATTTGCTGCGGGCGTGAACGAGAAGTCACGATCGATTGCCCGTCCGATTGTCCTCACCTGATCGCCGCACGACGGTACGAGGCTGAGCACCGCAAGCCGCTGACCGGCGACGAGTATCCCTATCGCGATATGGTGGTCCGGGAAGACTTCGTCTACGAGCGCTGGCCGGTGATCATTGGCATCGCGTCGGCCATCATGAGTTTCCAGGCGCAACATCGCGAACTCACCGACCCCGAAGTGTTGTCTGCAATCGCTGCGATGGCCGAAACGCTGCGGACGCTGGGAACGGGAATTATTTACGAGCGGCCTCCCGATGTTCCGATCGCTCGTGCACTCTACGGTCAGA
>DASPQS010000230.1:0-25981 GCA_035624865.1 Binataceae bacterium (SeqCode)
CTGATTCGACCACGTTCGCCACGGTGGAGCCGCACAAAGCCATAATGTTCCATCGTTTTCAGCGTCCTGGAAAGGTTCGACGGCTTCCTCCCTGTGCACTTGGCGAGCTCTTGCAGCGACGATGGACGCCTTTTGGCGATCACTTCGAGCAGCGCCCGGTTCTTCCTGGATAACACCCTGGCGAAGCTCTCCGTTGAGGTGAACCACAGCTTCGGTTCCCCCGGCTTCGGCCTTATCTCGCCACGCGCAATCGCGATGGTGCGCGCCTTCATCTCATCGTAAGAGGCGATGCCGATTTTCAGGGTCTTCATGCTATCACTCCTCTCTGGCGGAGCACTTCGTCAACCGCAGCCCAGAAGTCTGCGAGAGCAGGGTTAAAGGGAGGCCAGCGGCATCAAAACTGGTGTTGCCACTTGTCATTGGTAAATGCCAGTATATCCTGGTAAGCATGGCCGCGAGAATAACCCTCGATAAACTCGGCCGCATCGTGCTTCCGAAGCGGGTGCGGGACAAACTCCAGCTCGCCGCGGGCGATCAGCTGGAGCTTGACAGCGTGGATGATCGGATCACGCTGCGTCCGTTGCGAGGCACGGCCCAGCTCAGAAAAAAGCGCGGCGTGTGGGTTTTCCATTGCGGCGAGCCGCTCTCGACCGCGACCGTCGAGGAAACCGTCGAGTTGGTCCGGCGCGAGCGCGACGAGCGGAACCTGGGGCGTTGAGGGCGCTGTTCGACACCTCCGTGCTGGTTCCGGTCTTCCTCGAGGACCACGAGCATCACGAGCGCAGCCTGCAAGCTTTTCTCGGCGCCGATCGAAGGCACGATTGCTGCGCCGCCCACAGCCTGGCCGAGGTCTATTCCACGATGACCCGGTTGCCCGGGCGACACCGCCTGAGCGGCGAACAGGTGCTGCTTTTTCTGGAGAACATTCGCGAGCGCCTGGCGCTGATCGCGCTCACCGCCGACGAGTACCACGCGGCGATCAAGGACGCAGCCGAGGCGCGAGTGGTCGGAGGCACGATTTACGATGGATTAATCGTCCGTTGCGCCCTGAAGGCGAAGGCGGATGCGATCTACACCTGGAACACCAGGCATTTTGAACAGTTCGGCGCAGCGGTCGTAAAGCGACTGAAGACACCATGAAACGGGCGCGGGCGGCAAGGCGGGACGTCGTTTGAACGAGATTTCGCTCTGCATAGAAAGCGTCTGCTCGACTTAATGGCAGCGCATATAATATGGACGGCACCGGATTAATATCTCGATGTTGGGGTTGGGAATGCTGCGTTTAGCTGAATCGGCTCGCACATCGCGCTGAGTCGATGAGCATTATCTTCTGGCTGGCGGCGGCCTGCGTCGTAATCTCGGTCCTTTACTACGCCGCCGCGAGCGCGGCTGCACTGGCCTTTGCCCGGCGGGCGTCGGGCCCCCCTCCCCCGCTCCCTAAAATCGCGCCGCGCGTGGCGATCCTGAAGCCGCTGCACGGGATGCGGAAGTCCCTGCTCGAGAACCTGACGAGCTATCTCGAACTCGACTATCCGCGCGTCGAATATCTGTTCGCGGTCACAACTTACGAGGACCGCGCGGCCGACGTTCCGATCGCGCTCAAATCGGCGCAGTACGGCTTCGCCCAGATCACGCTGATCGTCGGGCTCGAGCCCGGATGCGAGAACCGCAAGGTGGCGAAGCTGATCCGGATGGCGGAGCGGGCCGACAAGGCGGAAATCTTCGTGCTGAGCGACTCAGACGTCGCCGTCGAGCGGGACCATCTGCGGCGGTTAGTGGGGGAGCTGTGCGCGGGCGAAAAAACCGGGATCGTGACGTCGCTCTATCGGGGACGGCCCAACGGCACGATCGCGTCGACGCTCGAGGCGTTGTTCGTCAACACCGATTTCGCGCCGATGGTGATTCTGGCTACGGCCTTCGAGCCGATTCGTTACGCGTTGGGGGCGACGATCGCGATCAAGCGCGAGGCGCTCGAGGCGATCGGCGGCTTCCGCGCGATCAAGGACAAGCTCGCAGACGACTATTTTTTGGGAAAGATGGCGGCCGATCACGGCTATGAAGTGAAACTTTCGAGCTCGATCGTCACGGTGAATTGCGAAGAGCGCGACTTCGCCGACTTCTGGACCCATCAGATAAGATGGGCGCGGACCTACCGCACGACGCGCCCGATCAGTGTCGCCACGATCGTCACGCACGGGCCGTTCTGGGCGCTGATGCTGCTCGTCGCGTCGGGGTTCAGCGGATGGTCGGCCGGGGCGCTGGCGGCGGTGCTGGCGGCGCGGATCGGGATGGCGGCGATCATGCTGCGCAAGGTGCTGAAGCTGCCCGAGATGACGCGCTTCGCCTGGATCGTGCCGATCAAGGACCTGATCATGACGGCGATCTGGTTCGCGAGCCTGGCGAGCAACGAGGTGAGATGGAGCGGGCGGCGGCTCAGGATTAATCGCGACGGCACGATGCGGGAAGTTAATGGGTAACGCGGGTTCGCTCTGGCCCTACCTGTTGCTCGGCGTAGCCGCGAGCGTGTTGCTCGCGGGCGGGCTGGTGATGATGAAGAGCCGGGGCGAGGCGCTGCCGGCGGCGAGCGGCGCGGGGATGCTGCGCGCGATCGCGCGCTGGTTTCGCGATCCGATGTGGCTCGCAGGAATCGGGGTCGAGACCGCGGGCTACGCGCTCTATGTGATGGCGCTCACGGGCGCGCCGGTCTCGCTACTGGCGGTGATGATGCAGGGCGGGATCGCGCTGTTCGTCGTGTTCGCGGCGATTTTCCTGGGCGAGCGGGCGGATGCGCGCGAATGGACCGGGATCGGCGGCATCGTCGCAGCCATGATCCTGCTCGCGTGGTCGATGGAGAGCGGCGCGGCGCAGGGCGGAGTCGAGCCGGCGGCGCTGATGATCGTGACGGGGATGGCGGCGGCCGCAGGAGCCGCGCCGGCGATATATTCGCGTTTGCGCGCGAGCGGCGCGGCCGCGGCGATCGCTTCGGGCGTCGCGTTCGGGCTGGGCAGCCTCTACACCAAGGCGCTGGCCGACGCGTTTGCGGCGCATGGCAGCGCCGCGATCGCGGGGATCGTCGGGAATCCGTGGTTGTATCTCACGATCGCGGCGAATTTTGCGGGGCTGGTAATGTTGCAGAACGCGTTCCATCAGGCGCGGGGAATAATCGCGATGCCGCTGTCGTCGGCATGCTCGAACCTGGTGCCGATCGTGGGCGGGATGGCGGCGTTTGGGGAGCAGCTGCCGGCGGAGCCAATCGCGGCAGGGATGAGGGTCGGGGCGTTCGTGCTGACGATCGGGGCGGGGGCGTTGCTGGCGGTGGGGAGGGAATGAGTACTCAGTTGATTACTCCTTCGGAGCGGAGGTTGGCGATCTCCACGGGTGAGTAGCCGGCCGCACGCAAGACTTCTTCGGTGTGTTCGCCCAGATGAGGGGGCATCAGGCGCTTTACCGACTTCTCGTCGTCGATACTCACCGGAATATCCACAAATTTCATCTCGGAGATGCGGAAATCGGGGGCGACAGCGGGGAGCATCCCGAGGGCGTTCACCTGTTCGTCGGAATAGACCTGGTCGATCGAATTGATGGTGCTGGCGGGGACGCCGGCCTCGCGCAGGAGATCCATCAGTTGCGCCGAAGTGTAGCGATGCGTGGCGCGCTCGAGAATCTCGTGGAGCTCGGCGCGGCGCGGCACGCGATCGGTGTTGGCGCGAAAGCGCGGGTCGCGCGGAATGTCAGGGCATCCGAGGACCTCGCACAGGCGGGCGAAGAGGCGGTCGTTGCCGGCCGCGATCAGCACCCAACTGTCGGAAGTGGCGAAAGCCTCGTAGGGTGCGGCTGCCGGCGAGGCCGAACCCTCGGGGCCGGGAACTTCGCCGGTGGCCTGATAGGCGGTCATCAGGAGCGTGGTCCAGGTGACACCGGTTTCGAGCAGGCTGGTGGCGACTTTGGCGCCCTTGCCGGTTTTGGCGCGGTCGATGACGGCGGCGAGGATGCCGCTGAAGAGCCAGAGGCCGGAGCCCATGTCGATGATCGGGACGACGACGCGGGCGGGCGGCGAGCCGGGATGGCCGTTGACGCTGATGATGCCGGAGTAGGCCTGGCCGAGCGGATCGTAACCGGGAAGAGCGCGCATCGGACCCTTCTCGCCAAAGCCGCTGATCGAGCCATAGATGAGGCGTGGGTTTTCGCGCGAGAGGTCGTCGTAGCCCAGCCCGCGCGACTCGATGCTGCCGGGCTTCATCGAATGGACGAAGATATCGGCGGTGCGGGCGAGGCGGCGGACGAGGTCGCGTCCGCGCGGATGGTCGAGGTCGACGCATACGCTTTTCTTGTTGCGGTTGTAGGCGAGATAGGCGACCGCCTCGCCGTGCCATTGGGGGGCGAAGCGGCGGACGTCGTCGCCGGCGCCGGGGCGTTCGAGCTTGATCACGGTCGCGCCGAAGTCGCCGAGTAATTGCGTGCAATAGGGACCGGCGACGTTCTGAGTGAGATCGATGACGGTGAGGCCGTCGAGCGTAAGCGGCATACGAGAGCTCCGGAGCGCTGCGAATTTCGAGGATCAAGTTTTAGACGGGACGGCGGGCAAACGCTATCGCGCGCAGGAGGTGCGTCAGGGCGTGATCGTGAAGGACCATGCGTAGGTGCGGGCGGCGGTGGAGATGGAAACGGAATAGGTGCCGGGGGTAAGGGGCGCGCGGGGGATGAGGACGATCGTGCCGAAGCCACTGAGGATATTGCGCGCGCGGTCCTGGTCGGCGGGCGCGGGATTAACGTAGGAGGCGGCGTCGAAGGCGCAGGTCTCGAGCGGAGCACCGCCGCGGGTCAGGGTAGCGGCGGACAGTTTCGGATCAACCTCGAAGCCGGTTTGAATCGTGATGGGCAGGCCAACGGGTTTGACATAACCCGCGCATCCGGTGAGCGGCGAGGGCCATTCGCCGCGCACGGCGGGGAGATTGAGCTTGGAGCCGTCGGGCGGGAACTCGATGGGCTTGGGGAAGAAGCCGCGCGGGGTGAGGACGTTGGCGTCGTGGCCGCCAAGGTCGAGCGCCCGGACGCATACGTGAGACTCGCAATACTGGCCGTAGCCGGCGCTGCGCAATTTGGGATTGAGCAGCCATACGCGATGGAACGGCCCGCCCATCCAGCCGTTGATGGGAACGTAGGGCGCGCCGGGCTTGTCGCCAAAGCCCTCTTCGATGTCGCTTTCGCCGGCGGCGGCCAAGCCGTCCTCGGTGTACCATCGGTTGCCTCGATCTTCGGTATGCATCCGGAGGCCGAGATCGACGCCCTTGCGGATGTCGTCGGCGTAATTCTTCACGAGGTAGCGCGAGTGCAGGTAGTCGCCCCGGCTCAGGTCCGGATCGGCGGTGACGGCGGCGAGGCCGGCCATCGCGCGGTAGCGGTTGAGCGGAGCAAGCCAGGCCAGGACCTCGGGCGAGGACGTTTCGTCTGACGCAGGCGTGGCGGCGGGTTTCTCCGAAGGCCCGGCGACGGGTTCTTCCCAAGGCACGGCCGAAGCGGGCGATGCGGCGGCGGTGCCGGTCGCGGCCTGGTCGAGCCGGCTGAAGTTGAGGAGGAAGTCGGCGAGGCCGAAGCTGGCGGCGAAGAAAATCGCGATGATCGCGGAGAGTACGAGCGGTGAGAAGCGGCGCGCCGGCGTGGGCATCGCGAGCGTATCGGGAGGATTGCGCAGGACGAATCGCGCGCTGCCGAAGCGGATTTCGTCGCCGGGACGGACGACGGCAGAACCGTCGATGCGGCGGCCGTTGACCCAGGTGCCGTTGGTCGAGGCGAGATCGACTATGCGGTATTCGCGTCCGTTGCGGGCGAGGAGCGCATGATGGCGCGAGACGGTGGTCGCGGCGAGCACGAGGTGATTGTCCGCGGCAGTGCCGATGGAGGTCTGGTCGCGGTCGAGGTCGGCGGGGGCGGTGCCGTCGAGGGGGACGAGTTGCGCGCGCAGACGGTCGGGATCGGGCGACCGTTGTCCGCTGCGCGGGAGCATACGAGGGAGTGTTATCGCCCGGCGGGGGAATGGCAAGCGGGCGCGCGGCGGCGAGGGCGGGCCGCCGCGATATTCAACTGATGGATCAAGTTTTGGCGAAGTCGCGGACGAGGTTGGCGACAGCGGCGGGCTGTTCGAGCGGCGCCATGTGGGCGGCGTTGGCGACGAACTCGAGGCGCGCATCGGGAATCAGCTTGCGGAAGTCCTCGGCATAAACGGGCTTGGTCAGGCCGTCCTCGCGGCCCCAAATGATGAGAGTGGGGGCGGTGACGCGATGGATGCGCTTGCGCAGGCCGCGATCGGGAACGGGCCAGATGAACTTGCCGGTGCATCCGAGGGCCCAGGTCACGCGGATGACGGAGTCGGGCTCCTCGGGATTCATGTAGACGAGTTTGCGCGCGGCGTGGTTTTGATCGTGGAAGAAGAGCGGATCGAGTTCGGCCTGAGTGGACACCATGTAGTTCCTGATCGGGGCGTCGTCACGCCACAGGCCGAGCGGGTCGATCAGAACGAGCTTGCGGACGCGTTTGGGGTTGGTGGCGGCCAGTTCCGCCGCGACCATCCCGCCGAACGAGTGGCCGGCGACCGCAGGCGCATCGAGTCCGAGCTTGTCGAAGAGTTCGTAGTAGTAGAGGACGAGATCCCAGAGGTCGTCGAGCGCCTTGATGGCGTCGGGGTCGCCGCCGCTGGTGCCGGGATGCTCGGGCGCGTAGACGGTAAAGTCGCGGGCGAGCAGGTCGAGGAATTCGCTCCAGATTAGTCCGTAGCCGCTGTGGAGAAAGACCAGAGCCGGTCCCTGGCCGGCGACCTTGACGCGGGCTGTGACCTTGCCGTCCCAGAGGCTGACTGTCCGTTCGGAAGTTGCGGGCATAATCGTCGATTCTCTCTCGCAGTTAGTCTTCGGCGCTGCAACCGGCTATCGGCCGGGCGAGACGCGTGAATCACTTTGGCGCGCGACGCTTCCGGGTCGGGGAAGCGCCGGCGCCGTTGCACGCGGCCAGGCGGCGTCGCGGTGTGTTATTTGCCGGCGCGGCTCTCCGAGGCGGCGCCACGCCGGGCGGATGCCGATTTGCCATTGGCCTTCAAGCCGGCGGGCCACCATTTGTTGTCCCAGCCGTCTTCGTCCCACAGGTGGCTCAGATGAGGCTTCACCTCGCGGCTGAAGAGCTCGATGTTCTTGAGGGTGAGCTCGTGCGGCATCGAGCCGATGTGCAGCAGGACCATCAGGTTGCCGACGCGGAGCTTCTTGACGGCTTCGGTCAACTGATCACGCACGGAGGCGGGGCCACCGGAGATGACGAACTGGTTGTCGACGAAATCCTTGAACTTCCAGTTGGGGATTTCGGTCACCAGCTTGGCCTGCATCGGGTTCAGATTCTTAACGCTGTTCACGAGGCTGCGGTAATCCTGATGGCCCGGGATGCCCATGAACTCGGGCAGGACGTGAAGGCATTTGTCATAGAAGTAGCGGATGTGCTGGTAGTAGTCCTTTTCAGCCTGAGCATCGGACTCGGACACGGCGACCAATTGGAGGAAGCCGGCGCGATAGGGATTGGGTTCGAGGCCGGACTTGGAGACAAATTCCCAGAAACCGTCCATCACTCGCTTTCCCAGATTGTTGCCGTAGTAGCTGAGGAAGCAGTAGCAATGGTCGTGCTTGGCGGAGAAATCCCAGGTGCTCAAGCTGCCGCTTCCGGGAACCCATACGGGAGGATGCGGGGTCTGAATCGGGCGCGGCCAGAGGTTGACCATCGGCAATTTGAAGAACTTGCCGTTCCAGGCGAAGATCTCTTTCGATTGCCAGGCCTTCAGAATCAGATCGTGAGCCTCGTAGTAGCGCTCGCGCTGCTCGATCGGGCTGATTCCGTAGCAGAGGTTGACGTCCATCGGGCTGCCCAGCGGCATCCCGGCGACGACGCGTCCGCCGCTGATGCAGTCGAGCATCGCGTATTCCTCGGCCACGCGGATGGGCGGATTGGTGGTCGGGAGCGTCGCGCCCATCTGGACTATGGCGACATCGGTGCCGTTGGTCGCGCGCGCGAGCACCGAGCCCATCAGGTTGGGGCTGGGCATAAAGCCGTAGGCGTTCTGATGGTGTTCGTTGACGCAGATTCCGTCCATGCCGCATTTGGCACCATGGATCAGCTCATCGAGGGTCCAGTTGTAATACTGTCCAACCCGCTCGGGCTGGGCGAGTTCCCAGAACGGAGGGTCGACCCATACCGAGTGGTATTTCGTCTCGAAATCCGCGGGCAATTCCCGGTACGGCATCAGATGGAACATGGAGATCTTCATTGGGCCCTCCGCAGGGGTTTCGTATCTCGAGCTTGCAATAGCATGCGCGCCCGTGTGTCACAACGTTTGAGCTGGCGGCGCAGCAGCGCCGCTCCAACGCAAATTCCGTTCACAGGCAGACGGTTCACGGGCTGACGGTAAACGACCATGTGTACTGTTGTCCCGCCGCGGTAATCGAGGCGGTGTAGTTGCCCGGGACGAGCGGAGAATGCGGGATAAGGACGATCGCACCGACGTTGCGCAGGGTGGTCTGAGCCTGTCTCTCCGCGACGGGATCGGGATTGTGATAAGAGCTCGCGTTGAAACCGCAGGCCTCGATCGCAGCAGGCACGGTGCCGTTGAGGGTCAGCGTGTAACCGGAGAATTGGGTCTGCGCGAGCTGACCGAGCTGCAAGGTGAGCGGGAGGCCGCTCGGGGCGGAATATCCCGGACATGATGCGAGCGGGTTGGGCCATTCGCCCTGGCTGGAGGTCATCCGGACGATCGAACCGTTGGGAGGAAACTCGATCGGGTAAGGAAGAGCCGCAGGCGCTTGGGACAAGGTGGCCGGAGAGCGCACCTCGAGGACCGCGCTGCACACGCCGCGCTCACAGAATTCGCCGTAACCGACGCGGCGCAGGCGGGGATTAAGAATCCAAAGGCGATGGAACGGCGCCGTCATCCAGGAGTCGAAGGCCCAGGAGCGCGAGGCTGGCCGGAAGGAGACGGGCCCGAGCGCAAAGTGAGTGTCGGAGGCCGCGGCAGCGGCGCTGCCGGCGGCGGTGTACCAGGGATTCGCGGGATCCTCGCGATGAGCGAGCGCACCCAGATTGAGCCCCTGCCTGAGTTGCTTGCCATAATTCTTGACCAGATAGCGCGCGTGATCGCGCGCGCCCGCCGTCATCGCCGGGTCGGCATCAACGAAAAGCAGGTGAGCCACCCCGCGATAGCGATTGAGTGGCAGAAGCCATACGGAGGCCTCCTCTGCCGTCTCCGCCGGCATCGGTGCAGCCGCGATGGCGGGGTGGCGGGGACGCGGGCTCGCATGCGGCGAGGCGGACGCGCTCGCAGCGGCAGCGGACGGGCTCGGGAGGGCAGGCGACGCGGCGGCAGTGGCCGACGAAGCGCCCGGCGCCGTCGTCGTCCCGGATTTGGTTGCGAGATTAAGCGGCTTCTCGGTTTCATGAAGCGGGAAGCGGCGCAGCGTGTACCTGGTCAGAACAAACGCGGCGGCGAACAGTGCCGCGACGATTCCGCCTACTACCAGCGGACGCATCCGACGGCGCGACACCGGAGGGGGCGTCTCGGGACGCCACTCGCGAGATTGTGGCGTCGACTGCTTGATCGTGGCGTCGCCGTTGACGCGCGGCTCCTGCCGAGCGGTATCCGGCTGATCTTGAACCGGCTTCGCTTGAGCAGTGCCCGGCTCCTCCTGAGCAGCGCGGGGTTTCTCCTCGGTGATGGCTGGCTCGGCGGCCTGGTGGTCCAGATCCTCGGATGCCGGGAAGCCGTAGGCGGCCTCGTTCTCGACAGCAGGCGGAGCCGCGAGGTCCTCAGCAGCGGGAGGAGGCGAGACTTCGGCCGGGGTTTCGGCCGCGACTCCGTTGGTGCGGCCGGAATCGGCAAGACCGCGATTCGGCGAGGTATCGCGGAGGGTATAGCGGGCGGTCCCGAACCCCAACTCGTCGCCGTAGGCGATGGCAACGGTGCCGGTGATGCGTTCACCGTTGACGAAGGTGCCGTTGATGGTTTCGAAATCGGTCAGGCGGTAGCCATTGGCGTCGCGAACCAGGCGCGCATGATGGCGCGAGACGGTTGCGTCCTGGATGACGAGATCGTTGCCGGGACCGCTTCCGATCAGGATTTCATCGTAAGTAAGGGAAAATTCCGATGGGCGGCTGCCTGCGGTAGCAATCAGCCGCGGCTTGTCAGAACCGGATTCCTGTGCCTGCACCGTCACACCACACCTCCTGCCCCCCAAACTTTACGCGCCGAACCGTCCGCTCCGTATTGGCGTCGCCACCGCAGCGGCTAATCGAGCCGCCAGTGGGGTTCGAGAAAATACCTGGCCCGCTCGATGATGGGCAACGCACGGCTTGCCGCCGCGGCCGGAGTGATCGGATCGTCCGCATCGCGTCCGAGTTCCTCGATCAAAGCGCGCCCGGAGTCGGCCAGCGCCTTTAAATCGTAGCCGCCTTCGAGCGCTGCGACTAGCTTTCCGCCGCAACACTCGGCGGCGAGGTGCTTAAGCCGGCGCGCCATCGCGGCGAAACCCTGTTCATCCACACGCATCATGCCGAGCGGATCACGGTAATGGCAGTCGAAACCGGCCGAGACCAGTACGAATTCGGGATTGAAGATACGCGCAATCGGCAGCAGCAGGCGATCGAGCAGACAGAGATATTCCTCGTTGCCGCAAGTCGCGGGCAGCGGCGCATTCACGGTGAAACCGGCACCGGCGCCTGATCCGATCTGATCGAGCCATCCGGTTCCCGGGTAGAGCGGGAACTGATGGATCGACATGTACAGGATCTGCGGCGATTCGTAGAAAATATCCTGCGTGCCGTTGCCGTGATGGACGTCCCAGTCGAAGATGAGCACGCGCTTGAGGCCGCGCACGCGTGTGAGCCAGGCCGCCGCGATAGCGACGTTGTTGAAGAAACAGAACCCCATGGCGCTCCCGGGCAGCGCGTGATGGCCGGGAGGGCGCACGATTGCAAAAGCGTTGCACGCGGCGCCGTCGAGCACGGTTTCGGTCGCGGTAAGCACGCCGCCGGCGGCGAGAGTGGCGGTCTTCCAGGTGTCGGGCGAGGTATGAGTGTCGGGGTCGAAGTCGAAGCGATCGACGGCGGCGGTGCGCTCGACGGCACCGATATAGTCGGCGCGATGGCAGAGCGCGAGTTCGTCGAAGGCGGCTTCGCGCGGGGTGTAGGTTCTGAGATCGGGGCGGACGAGATGCTCGGCCATCTCGATCATCGCGGCGACGCGCTCGGGCCGTTCGGGATGGACGCGGCCGGCAAAGTGCTTGAGATAGCGGCGATCGGCGACGAGCGCGGTTTTGTTCATCGTTGACTCTCTGGGTCGCGTTCACAATCATTGTAGCTGAAGAGGCGCGTGAGTGCTCGACATGGTGACGCGCCTTAATCTCACGGATCGGCATCGCGTTTGGGCATAGTCGAAATACTGGTTCTGCTGATTGTCGCGCTGATCGTGATTCCTCCGGAGAACCTGCCGGAGGTGGCGCGGGCTTTGGGGAAAGTCCTGCGCGAACTGCGCCTGGCCAGTAACACGGTGATGCGCGAACTCGGGAGCGCGATCGAGGAACCGGACCAGACGATTGCGCCGCCGCCCGCCGAGCCCAAGCCGGACGCGGCCAAACCATCCGCGCCTGCCGAGCCGAGCTAGCCGCATCGGATGGCTGTGAGTATCGACGAGCCCAAGGAGTCGGGCGCCTCGCCGCGGACCGCGGATGACGCCCGGATGCCGCTGATCGAGCATCTGAAGGAACTGCGGGTGCGGCTGATCCGGGCGGTGGCGGCGGTGCTGCTCGGATTCATCGTCTCGTACGCGTTTGCCGATGATCTGTTCGCGATGCTGACCTGGCCGTTGCGTGCGGCGGCCCACGGCAAGGTGTTGCTGATCGGGACGGGAGTGGGCGAGGCGTTCTTCACCAAATTGAAGGTGGCGCTGATCGCGGGGCTGTTCCTGGCGAGCCCGGTGGTTTTCCTCGAGATATGGAAATTCATCGCGCCCGGCCTCTACGAGTCGGAGCGGCGGCTGGCAAAGCCGTTCGTGGCTTCGGCGACGGTATTTTTTCTGACCGGCGGATATTTCTGCTGGGCAGTGGTGTTCCGGATCGGGTACGCGTTTTTCCTGAGCCAATACGCCAGTATCGGGGTGACGCCGACGCTCAGAATCAGCGAGTACCTGGCGTTCTCGGCCAAGCTGCTGCTCGCCTTCGGAATCACGTTCGAGATGCCGATTTTCGCGTTCTTCCTGACACGGCTCGGGTTGGTTGATCACCGGGCGATGATTCACTATTTCCGCTACGCCGTGCTCGCGATCTTCGTGGTGGCAGTGGCGTTGACGCCGCCGGACATGGTCTCGCCGTTTCTGCTGGCGATACCGCTGCTGCTGCTCTACGGGTTGAGCATAGCAGTCTCTTACTTCTTCCGAACGCAACCGTCAGCGGCGAGCGACGCCGCCAGCGAAGGGCCACCGGCCACGGTTTAGGCGGACGGCGGGCCTTCGGCGCCGGGCCGGACCTCGACCGGAGAGATGGAGAAGCGATGGCAACACTGGAAAACATCCCGTCGGCGACAGGCGGTCCGGGCATCCCGCCGCGCTGGACGTACAGCGCCAAGGACGTAGTTGGAACCGCCTATTCGGTTTCGAGCCGAGTCTGGTACACGGTCTCGGGCGGCGTGCTCAGCGAAGTTTATTACCCGACCCTGGATCGGCCACAGATCCGGGATTTGCAGTTTGTGGTGACCGACGGGGAGACGTTCTTTCACGACGTGCATCGCAGCCTCCGTTCTTCGGCCGAGTACCTGGGCGAGCACGGACTGGGAGTGCGGATTATCAACGCGGATCCGGCCGGGCGCTACCAATTGGTGATGGAAGTAATCTCGGATCCGCATCAGCCGTGCGTGCTGATCGATACGCGGCTCGAGGGCGATCCGGACCAGCTGCGGCGGCTGCACGTGTACGCCCTACTGGCACCGCATCTGGAAGTCGGAGGGTGGGGCAACAACGGCAACGTCGCGACGATCGCGGGCAGGGAATTCCTTACCGCGCACAAGGGTGAGACGTGGTTGGCGCTGGCCGCGAGCGTGCCGTTCGTGCGCCGGTCGTGCGGATACGTCGGGACGACCGACGGCTGGCAGGATCTGGCGCGCAACTTCAAACTGGACTACGAGTTCGCGGCGGCGAACGAAGGCAATATCGCGCTGATCGGCGAGATCGAGCTCGATCACGGCTACCACTTCACGCTGGGCTTGAGCTTCGGCCATACGCTGCATCGCGCGGTCACGACGCTGTTCCAGTCACTGGGGACGCCCTTCACGGAGCATCGCGAGCGTTTCCTCGAGCAATGGGACCGCGTTTGCCGGCATCTCTATCCACTCGGAAGGTTGAGCGGCGACGAAGGCCGGCTGTATCGGCGAAGCCGCGAGCTGCTGCTCGCGCACGAGGACAAGAACTATCCGGGCGCGCTGGTGGCGTCGCTCAGTATCCCGTGGGGCGAAATCAAGGGCGACGAGGACCTCGGCGGCTATCACCTGGTGTGGACGCGCGACATGGTCAACAGCGCGACCGGGCTGCTGGCGGCGGGCGACATGGCGACACCGTTGCGCGCGTTGATCTACCTGGCGTGCACGCAGCAGGCCGACGGGGGCTTTCCACAGAACTTCTGGGTCGATGGCGAGCCTTACTGGAGCGGGATTCAGCTGGACGAAGTCGCCTTCCCGATCATCCTGGCGTGGCGCCTGCGCGGGGCGGGCGCGCTGGCGGATTTCGATCCGTATCCGATGGTGCGGGCGGCGGCGCGCTATCTGATCGAGCATGGCTGCGTGACGCCGCAGGAGAGATGGGAAGAGAACTGCGGGCTTTCGCCGTCGACGCTGGCCAGCAATATCGCCGCGCTGGTGTGCGCCTCTGCCTTTGCGGCGGAGCGCGGCGACGAGGCGACCGCGCGATATCTTGCTGAGTACGCCGATTTTATCGAGTCGCACGTCGAGGCGTGGACGGCGACGCGCAACGGCGTCCTGGTGCCCGGGATCAAGCATCATTACGTCCGAATCAACCCGACCGAGGTCGACGGGGAGATGCCGGACGAGGACCCGGATCACGGGGTGGTGCCGATACGCAACCGTCCGCCGGGTGCGCGCAGCGAGTTCGCGCCGGCGGAAATCGTGGACGCGGGTTTCCTGGAACTGGTGCGCTACGGGATTCGGAAACCCGGCGATGCGCTGATCGAGGATTCGCTGCAGGTGATCGATGCGACGCTGCGGACGGACTTCCCGGCGGGACCGTGCTGGCGCCGTTACAACTCCGACGGTTACGGCCAGCGCGACGATGGCAGCGCCTACGATCAATGGGGCGTCGGGCGGCCGTGGCCGCTGCTGACGGGCGAACGCGGCCATTACGAACTCGCGGCGGGACGCGGGGCGGACGTCTACCTGCGGGCGATGGAGAATTTCGCAACGCCGACGCGCCTGCTGCCGGAGCAGATCTGGGACCGGCCGGATATCGCGGAGAAATTAATGCATTACGGCAAGCCGACGGGAGCGGCGATGCCGCTGATGTGGGCGCACGCCGAATACATCAAGCTGCTGCGATCGGCGGCCGACGGCCAGGTTTTCGACCTTATCCCGGAGGTTGCCAGCCGCTATTTGCAGGTGCGGCAGCGCGTGTCGCTGGAAGTCTGGAAGCGCAACCGCAGGATCGGTTCGGTAGCCGCGGGAACGACATTGAGGATTCAGGCGCCGGAGCCGTTCATGATCCATTGGAGCAAGGACGAGTGGCATCACGTGAATGACACACACGCGCAGCCAACCGCGATCGGGATTTACTTCGCGGATATCGAGATTGGCCGGAGCGATCGGGCGCCCGTGCGATTCACGTTTCTGTGGACGGAGAACGGGCGTTGGGAGGGCCGCGATTACGCGGTCGAGGTCAGGGCGCGCCCGACGGCGTGAGCCGACGAATCGAAAATTGCGCGGTAAGCGAATCAACCAGGGCCTCGACCTCGTGGGCGGATTCGGGCGCGAAGTAGAGCTTGAGACGATGGCGGCGCGGATCCTCGGTGCGCAGCGTGGCGAGATTGTCGTAGGACTCGATTATCGCCTTGAAGGCAGCGATCCTGGCGGGCGGCAGCTCGAGCACGATGGTGCTCATCGCGGCAGGCGGTTTGTTCGAGCATTCGGAGGACATGGATCGACCGCGATGGACTGTGAAGCGCGGCATGCCTAAATTCCAGCCATGGCGTTGCCGCGTCTAATCTTCGTAACCGGCAAAGGTGGCACGGGCAAGAGCACGGTGGCGGCGGCGCTGGCGACCGCGATCTCGCGCCGGCGTCCGGTGACGGTCGCGGATCTCGAGCGGCGGCGGTCGGTCGCGCGGATAATCGGCGTCGATCTGAACGGAGCCGAGAGCGCTGCGGTCACCGATAATCTGGAAATCGCAGCATTGACGCCGCGCGCCGAGCTCGAGGCGTTTATCGAAGGAATCGTGCCGCTAAAGGCGATCTCGAGCCGGATGCTGCGAAGCCGCACGTTCGGCTACGTCAGCGCGGCGCTGCCCGGACTGGAGGCGTTCCTGATGATGGAGCGGCTGCGCCTGATGGCGGGACGAGCGGCGCTGGAGGACCGGTACGCGGTGATCGACGCGCCGGCGACCGGCGGCGCGATCGAGCTGCTGTCGGTGGCGCGCGGCGTCAAGCGAATTGCGTCGCGCGGCACGCTCAACCGGCTGGCGGGAACGCTCGAGGAATTCCTGAGCGATGCGGATCGCTTCGGCGTCATCCTGACGGTGCGGCCGGAGGGACTCGCGCTGCGCGAGACGCTGGACGCCGCAGCCGAGCTGCGCGGCCGGCTGGGGGTCCGCTGCATCGCGGCGGTGCTCAACGGCGTCGCCGAGGAGCTGTTTACCGACGCGGAGATTACGAAGGTGCGTGCGCTTGGAGAGCCGGCGCGGCTGGCCGCGCGCCGGCGGGAAGGCGCAAAGAATGCCGCACGGGCCCGCCGCGAGCTGGAAGCCGCGGACCTCGAGGTGGTCGAACTGCCAATGCTGTTCAGCGCCGCACTCGGACGCGAGGAACTCGCAACACTGGCGGATTCGTTTGCGGCCGGGACCATAATGGGATGAAGGCTCGCGCGTTCGACCCCGGCGCCCATCGGCTGGTGATCTGCCTCGGACCCGGCGGGGTTGGAAAGACCACGCTCAGCGCGGCAATCGCACTTAACGCCGCAATTCGAGGACGCAGTGTCGATGTAATGACGGTGGATCCGGCGCCGCGCCTGCTCGATGCGCTGGGCCTCGAGGGCGATGCGACGCAGCCGCGCGATGTCGCACTGGCGGGGCTCGGGGCGCGGCGCGGCGGGCGGCTGCGCGCACTCAAGCTCGATCCGAAGCAAACGTTCGACGGCTTGATCGAGCTGTATGCGCCGTCGGCCGCGGCACGCGACGCCATTCTGTCGAATCGCATTTATCAGAACCTGTCGAACGCGCTGGCAGGGGTCGCCGACTACATGGCGATGGAACGGCTGCTGGAACTGCATCGGGATGCCACGACCGGTGTTATCGTGCTGGACACGCCGCCGGCGCAAGAGGCGATCGATTTTCTCGATGCGCCGCGCCGGATGCTCGATCTGCTGGGATCGCGCGCGCTGTCCCTGCTGGGCGCCTCGCGCGGACTGCTGCGCGGCCCGCTGGCGATGTTCGACTTCGCCGCGCGGGCGGTGCTGGCGGCATTCGATCGCCTGACCGGGCTGCATCTGTTGGCAGATGTGCAGGCGTTCGTGCGCGGTTTTGAAGGGATGTACGGCGGCTTCGCAGAGCGCGCGGCGGAAGCCCAGGCGCTGGTGCGCGGCGAAGACAGCCTGGTCGTGGTCGTGACCACGGCGGAAGCCGAACGAGTCGCGCAGGCGCGCGAGTTCGTGGCGGCGCTCGAGGAGCTGGGATTTCGAGTCGGCGCGGTCGCAGTGAATCGCGTGATGGCGCCGATACCCGGAGCGGCCGAATTGGAACGGGCGGAAATTCCGGCGGCGCTCAAGCGCAAGCTCATGCGCAATCTTGCCGATTTTGCGGCGCTCAAACGCCGCGAGTCCCTCTCGATCGAGGAATTGCGCGAAACGCTACCGCTAAAGACACCGCTCGTAATCGCACCGGACCTTGGGCGCGAGCCGCGCACGCTCAGGGACCTGGCTGAGATCGGAGGGAGTCTCCGATACGCATGAAGCGCGGACAGCCTTGCTTCAGATCAGCATCTCGATGAGGTTGGGGCCGGGCTGGGCCAGTGCGCGCTCGAGTTGCGTCACCAGCGCGCCGGCCGAATCGACCCGTACGGCGGGAACTCCCATTCCCGCAGCGAGCTTCGCCCATTCGATCTCGGGATCGGCCAGGCTGGTCAGCGAACGCGCCTTGCGCCCGGGCTCGGTGATGCCGGCGCGCGCGAGTTCGACCTGGAGGATGCGGTAACGGCGGTTGTTGCAGATGAGCGTGGTCACATTGAGACGCTCTCGTGCCTGGGTCCACAGCGCCTGCAACGTGTACATCCCGCTGCCGTCAGCCTGAAACGCGATCACCTTGCGATCGGGACATGCGACCGCGGCACCGGTAGCGCACGGGAGTCCTTGCCCGATTGCGCCGCCGGTGAGCGCCATGTAGGTGTGCGCGGGAGCGCCGGCGGAGGCGGCGAAGAACGGCAGGCCGGTAGTGGCAGCCTCATCCATCACGATGCAGTTCTCGGGCATCACGGCGGCGATTGCGGCGCCAATCGTCGTGGCGTCAAGCTTGCCCTCGGGACGCGGCGGCCTCTTAGCCGGTGGCGAGACACTCGCGGCGCGCGGCGCGCCGATCTGATCGGCGAGCGCCTCGAGCGCAGATGCTGCGTCCTGCTCGGGCGCGGCCAGCGTCTCGGCGACTCGGCCTGCGGGGATCAGCGCGCTCGGCATATTCGGGTAACCGAAGAACGCGACCGGAGCGATTGCGCCGGCGAGCACGACTGCATCGAACTTGCCCAGGAGTTCGAGCGCCTGTTCGGGGAAATAAGGCAGCTTGGCGACCGCGGGCATCGAGCCGCCGCGCTCGATCCGGGCAGGAAAGGTTTCGCACATGAGGGTGCATCCGGTCTTTGCCGCGATTCGGCCGGCGGCCACGAGACCGCGCGCACGAATCGCCTGCGCTCCCATGAACAAAACCGCCTTGGCGCCGTGCTTTCGGAGCAGTTCGGCGGAGTTCGCCACCGCGCTATCGGGAACCTGCGCGGGCTCATCGACTTTTAGCGGTGCGGCAGGCCCGTCAGCCGGATTCCATTGGCAATCCGAGGGCACGACCAGGGTCGCGACCCGGCCAGGCCCACGGCCGGCCGCGGCAATCGCTTCGGCAGTGTCGCGCGCCAGCGCCTGCGCGGATTTCACCTCGCGCACCCATGCCGACACCGGGCGCGCGAGCGAGACGATATCTGACGTTAACGGAGCGTCGGCACCCAGATGCCAGGTTGCCTGGTCGCCGATTACGTTGACCACCGGCGAACGCGCGCGGCGGGCGTTGTGCAGATTCGCGATGCCGTTGGCGAATCCGGGCCCGAGGTGCGTCAAGGTCAGCGCGGGCTTATCGGCCATGCGCGCGTAACCGTCGGCCGCACCGGTGCAGACGCCTTCGAACAGCCCGAGCACCGCACGCATCCCCTCGACGGCGTCGAGCGCCGCCACCAAAGGCATCTCGGTCGTGCCAGGATTGGCGAAGCAGACTTCAACCCCCGCGGCCAACGCGGTCCGAATCAGACTCTCAGCACCATTCATCGTTCAAACCGCCGTACTCAAGCCGCCGTGCTGCGCAGCACCTTGCCGGGCATGCCGCCCTGGTAGGTGTCGTGGGCGAACAGCACATGGCCGCCAACGATCGTGTACTCGATCCCGTCGGCGCGCTCGATCAGGCGCGGCTGTTTCCCCGGCAGGTCGTTGACCCATTGCGGCGGGAGCGCGCGAATCCGATCGGCGTCGAACAGCACGAGATCTGCCTCGAGGCCGGGCTGGATGCGCCCGCGCGTGCCCAGACCCAAAAAGTCAGCGGGCTCGGAGGTAAGGCGGCGCACGCCCTCTTCTAGCGTCAGCGCGCCGCGCTCACGGACCCACTCGGACAGCAAATAAGAGGGCAGACCGGCGTCGCAATGCTGCGCGACGTGCGCGCCCGCGTCGGAAAGTCCGATCAGCGTGTTGGGCAATTGCAGCAGCTTGTGGACCACGTCCTTGTTGGTGTTGATCACCGAGAGCGTGATGCCGAGCGCGAGATCTTCGGCGAGGCCGAGGTCGAGGAGCGCGTCCTCCGGATCCTTCTGCTGCGCCGCGGCGAGTTGAGCGATGCTCATGTTGAGAAAGCGCTGGTTCTGCGGCTGCTCGACCCGCACGACGTGGACACAGTCCCAGCGTCCGCGAAAGACCGCCTTGATCGCGCCGCGGCGAAGCTCGTCCTTGAAGGCCTGGCGAAACGACGGGGAGCGGAAGAGCGCCTTTTGCTCTTCGGCGCTGCGGTTGAAGACGCTCTTCCAGGAATCGAGCGCGGCGAAAATAAACGGATCGCGCAGCGTGTAATACTGCTGAATCGGCCGCGGTGTCACCTGGGGCAAAATCCTGAGGCCGCGCGCGAGCAGAGGCTTCAACCGCTCGATGGTTTCCTCGTGCGCCTTCAGGGGAGTACCGGGCAAATCGAGAATCGCCAGGAAGGTCAGCGGACGCCGGCTCTGTTCGGCGAGGAAGACCAGCAGGTCAAAGCCGCCGTCGGACGGCGAGATACTAGCGCCGCCTCGGCTCGGGAGAATCTCGATGACGCCGCGATCAAGCTCGCGCATGACGCGGCAGAGCGCACCGAGTTCCTCGCGGCTCGCCATCCGCGAGGCCAGCGGGCGGCCCTGGAAGCCGATATGCTGCGGCGCGAGGCTCAAGGAAAAGCCATAGGCTCCGGCGAGCATCGCGTCGCGGAACAAAGCCGCCATCTGCGCCGTCTCCTCGGCGGTAGCCGCGCGCTGGGCGGCTTCGTCACCCATCACGTAGAAGCGCAAAGCCGAAAGCGGCACCAGGAAGGCGGTGTTGAGCGCGGCGCCGTGGCGCTCGATCGCGGACATGTACTCGGGAAAGCTTTCCCATTCCCACGACACCCCGTTCATCAGGACGTCGTGTGGCAGCGCTTCGACGTTGACGAGATCCCATGCCATCGTGGCCCGCTCCCGCGGACGGACCGGGGCGACACCGACGCCGCAGTTGCCCATCAGGAGGCTGGTCACGCCGTGCCACGACGAGCAGGTGAGCAGAGGATCCCATGAAACCTGCGCGTCGTAGTGGGTATGGATATCGACAAAGCCGGGCGCGACGACCAGACCGCTCGCGTTGATCTCGCGGCGGGCAGCGCCCGAAACCTTGCCGACGGCGGCGATTTTGCCGCCCTCGACCGCGAGGGCGCCCGAGTAGACCGGCGCGCCGGTGCCATCACAAATTCGCGCATCTTTGATCAACAGATCGTAGGACATTTTTCGCCCCCCGTTGATCGCGGCCCGCGCCGCGCTTGGGCTTATGCAATCGCCGCGCTAGAGCTCTTTCGCGGTTTTCTCGGCCGTGGCCCAATCGACGATCGGGGTCAGCCGCCGTTTCGAAACGACACCACGGGCGAGCGCGCCGCTGAACGGGCTGAAGGTGAGAGCATGGTCCTGGATATCGAGGATGAGAACAATCTTGGGTTCCTCATTCGAGGCCCATGGACCTGCCTTCAGAGTCACGCCGGGCGGGAAGCCGTTTTTGATTGCGCCGCCGATCAGCTCGACGGCCTGCTTGAAGGATTCCTTGCTGCCCATGTTGAAATAGATTTCATCGAGGTAAAGCGGCATCGTCTTCGCTCCTGTGATGGTTGGATAAGCCCACTGTCCTTATACACGCAAACGGCGTGTGGCTAGTAACGGCTCGATGAGCGCAGTGCGCTAGGCGAAGGCCGGCATCACCTCGCGCGCGAACAGATCGATGCTCTGCGGAGAATTGAGGTCACCGAAAATTATGGTGAAGAAGGTAATGCCCTTGCTCAGGCGGTCGCGCAGCGCGGCGACGATTTGCGGGGGCGTGCCCTTGATCGCGGTGCGCCAGAACGGCAGCCGCTGCGAGATCTTCCACTTCTCCTCGACTTCGGCGTCGTTCGCGCCGATACACACGAGCAATTGCTCGGAGATGTTGATCGAGTTGATATCGCGGCCAACCGCCTGGCAATGCTGTTTGAGAACGCCGAGCTTCTGTTCGAAGCTGCGGTAGCCGGCCGGGCAATTCCAGCGGTCCGCGTACTTCGCGACGATGCGCAGCATCACCTTCTCGCCGCTGCCCCCGATCGTGATCGGTGGATGCGGCTTCTGTACGGGCTGGGGATTGTTGTAGGCGTCGGCGACCGTATAGTAGCGGCCCTGAAAGCTCGATTTTTTCGCCGTGAACATCGCTTTCAGGATTTGCACGCCCTCTTCGAGCTGACGCAGGCGCGTGCCCATCGAGGGAAACTCGTAGCCGTAGGCGCGATATTCCTCGTCCATCCAGCCCGCGCCCAATCCGACTTCGAGCCGGCCGTTGCTGATATTGTCGATGGTCGCGAGCTCCTTGGCGAGCAGCGCGGGATTGCGGAAGGAATTGCACAGGACGAGCGAGCCGATGCGCAGCTTTTCGGTGCGCGCGGAGAGAGCGCTCATCATGGTGGTGCATTCGAGTACGTCGGCATCGGGAACGCCGCGGTTCCAGAAGTGGTCCACCAACCATAGCGAGTGGTACCCCAGCCGCTCGATGTTCACAGCGCGGTCGAGCATCGCCTTGTATGACATTGCGGCTTGCGGCGAGAAGAGGCCAAATCCAATTTTACCGGGCATCGATGGACTCCCTGATCTGATTCGTTGCGAAACGGACCGCGCCCGGCGAAAGCGCGCGGCACGGGTTCAGCCTTGTTTCGCATGGCGCGGACGACCGGTCAACGCCTCGGTATCGAGTTATCGACCGCGAAGCCATCAGGTTGCGGAAGCGCGGCGCAAATTTCTATGATCGCGAGGTCACGTATGAAGACCCGTTCTGGAGTTGCGCGACCGATGCGCCTTGACAGGAGAGATGCGCCCGCGTCAGATGCCGGCCGGCTAAAGGGGCGCATTTTATGCGCGCTCGCGGTGCTGGTTTTGCTGATCGCGGCGTTTGCCGCCCGCTCCGATCCAGCCGCGGCCCGTGATTTCACCTCCCCAGGCGAGGCGCGCAGCTTCAAGCTTGCACCCGGCGTTCACGAATTTGTGTTCGAGGCGTCCGTGGGTCCGTCGCGTTTCGATCGTATCGCACTTCATCGTTTTACCAGCGGCGCGCGGCCGCCCGCGCACCCGCCGATAGTGATGCTTTATCTGCCGGGCACCAACATGAACGGAGAAGCCGAGGACGACGATCCCCGGTATTCGCTGAAGCTCTACTTCGCGCAGCATGGCGTGGACCTGTGGGCGCTCGACTACCGCACCCACTTCATACCGCCGCAGACGCCGGCGGAGCAGCTCGCCGAACTCAAGGACTGGACGAACGAATTGTTCGAATCCGATATCGATGCCGCCGCGCGTTACATAATCGCGAAAACCGGCCGCAGCCGTATTTTCGTTTCAGGGTTCAGCCGCGGCGCCAGCTTCGCGTACCTTTATGCCTCGGAGCATCCTGAGCGCCTTCAGGGCCTGCTGGTGTTCGACGGTTTGATCCTGGATGACCGTCGGGGTTCGCCGCCGCCGGGGGTTTATGCGAGCGACGTGGGCGGAAAGCATCTCACGTGGGACAAGCGGCAGACCCTGCTCAAGATGGTGATCGAGAATCCGAACGGGCGCGCGCCACTCCCCGAATACAAGACTGCGAGCGAGAACCTGGAGCACGTGGTCTATTACTCCGCCGGCTTCGGCGGCAAGGGCGGACTAGCCAACCCCTTAGGCGGCTTCTCGAACCTCGACGCCCTCGCGCGGACGTTGATCAGCTACGACCGCTATTGGCCGATCGTGCAGGACTATGAAGATGCGTCAGGGACGGAGCATGCGAAGGCGCTTGCGAATTCGAAGATTCCCGTAATCGCGTTCAGTAGCACGAATATCGCGCCGGACTGGGCGGAGCGGGTCACGAAGTCGGCCGCATCGACCGGCAGCTCCGACGTCACGGTGAAGCGGCTGGCCGGATGGGGTCATCTCGACGTGATTTGCGGCTCCCATGCCGAGCAGGAGGTTTTTGCTCCCGCGGTGCAATGGCTCAGGCAGCGTCAGAAGTAGGTGGAAGCGGCGGTTCCCCGCGCCCGGCACCATAAGACCGCATCAGCAGCACAAATCCGAACGCCCACACGCCAAGCGCAAAGCCGAGCACGGACCACAGCGCCGGCGACCATCCACGCCGCGCCGCGATTACGGCGGTAAGGGGAGCCAGCGAGGCGTCGATTATCAGCGAGGTCGCAATGATTTCGGCGGGTGGCTCATGGTAGCCCATCAGCGTGAAGCCGGAAACAAGGCCTAGTATGGTCGCGAGCGTTTGCATAGTTTGGCCGCTGACGGCCGTCCCGCTATAGTTGCACTCATGGCACGCCGGGAAGCTGAAAGCTTGATATCAAAGCTGCGCCACATGAGCGAAGAGGGCATCTCGAGTTTTTTCAACGAGGTGATGGCAAATGAAGCGCTGAGGCGGCGTCTCGGCCGCGCCGGAGAAAGCTTCCTTGCCAACAAGCGAACGTTCGATCGCAACGTGGAAACGATCCTGGATTTCGTCAACCTTCCATCCAAGCGCGACTTCCGCGAGTTGAAGTCCCGGCTCGACCATCTGAATGGTCAGTTGACCAATCTTAACATGAAGATCGATCGGATGCTGGCGGGTGCGGAGCGGGCGCGCGGAGGGACGGAGCTGGCCGAGGCACCGTTACGAGCGCGTCCACGCAAACGCCCTTCAAAGCCCGCAAGCGGGGAGCCGGAGATGCCGCGATAAGCGCTTCGCGCTGCGGCGGCGCGCTCGGATCGGTCTCAGGCGCGGAAGAGGCGCTCAATCGCGGCAGGCAGTTCGTCCAGCAGCTTAATCTGGATAGTGTGGGCGGCGCGCTCGCCGACCCCAATAAAATGGATGCCCGCGGCCTCCGCCGCGATTCGGTCAGTCTCGCTGTCGCCGACATAGACCGCACGTCCGGCCGCCACCGCGGCCCGCGCGAGGCACAACTCGAGGATGTCCGGCGCGGGCTTGGGACGCACTTTGTCGCGCGCGCTGGCGACAGCGTCGAACACGCCGTCAAGCCCCAGATAGTCGATTATCGCCGGAATCGTCGCCGAGCGGTTGGTCGCCAGCGCGATGCGATAGCGGCGCTTGAGGCCGAGCAAAAACGCGCGCAACTCCGGGTGCGGCCGCAACAAGTTGAAAAACGGCGTCGAGTCCATCGCACGCGCAACCTCGCGCATCCGCTCGATTCGCTGACGGTCGCCAGCCGCGCGCAGTTCGAACACCTGCGGCGCCGACATGAAGACGCCGGCCTTCTCCTCCTCGCGGCTCATGGGCGGCTCACCGATACGGGCAAAGATCGCGTTGTAATAGGCGGTGTTGGAATCCGTGGAATCGAACAGAACGCCGTCGGCGTCGAACATGACCAGATCCAGCATCTTGTAATCAATCTTATATCGTTGCGCGCCAGGAAGCGATTTTGCTAACCCCATTTTGCAGTGCACGGCAATAGCCGGTGCGCACGGGCGGCAATCCGCAATCGTGGCAGGGAGGCAAGATCGGTGAAAGCGATTCAATTCAAAGAGGTCGGCGGTCCCGAAGTCATGCAGCTGGTCGATATTCCGAAGCCGGAGCTAAGGCCGCGGATGGTGCGCGTGCGGAATCACGCGATCGGGATCAACTTCGCCGACAATTTCTTCCGCCAGGGGACCTACCAAATCAAACCCAAACTGCCCGACACTCCGGGGATGGAGGCGGCCGGCGTAATCGACGAGGTCGGCCCGGAGGTCGAAGGGCTCAAGCCGGGCATGCGCGTCGCGGGAATCGGGCTTAAAGGGTACGCCGAATATTCGCTGTTTTACGCCAATCAGACGATTCCGCTGCCTGATTTCGTCAGCTTCGAGGAAGGAGCAGCCTTCCCGATCCAGACCCTCACGGCATGGTTCATGATCCACACCTGCCATCATATGACGCCCGGGCAAACGGTAATCGTTCACTCGGCGGCGGGCGGCGTAGGAATCGTGGCGATGCAGATCGCGAAGGCGGCGGGGGCGCGCGTGATCGGAACGGTCTCCAGTGACAGCAAGATCGCGATTGCCAAACAATACGGCGCCGACGAGGTAATCAACTACGAGACTCACGACTTCGCCAAGGAAGTAATGCGCATAACCGGCGGCAAGGGCGCCGATCTCAATCTCGACGCGATCGGCAAGCCGACCTTCGAGAAAGGGATCGGCTGCATGGCGCCGTTCGGCCACATCATCCTATACGGCCGCGCCGGCGGCCCCCCGGACAAGCTGGACGTTTTCAGGCTCTTCCAGAACGCGGTCAAGGTGAGCGGGTTTGTTTTGCTCACTGCCTCATCGCAGCATCACCTGATGCGCCAGGGCACCGAGGCATGCTTCAACCTGATGCGGGACGGTAAATTGAAGATGCTGATCGGGAAAACCTATCCGCTGGCCCAGGCTCCAGAGGCCCATCGCTTCATGGAATCGCGGCAATCAGTCGGCAAGCTGGTGCTCACTCCGTAGCCCCTCCGGCTCAGGCGGCGTCGAGCAGCCGTTTGCCTGCTCGATCGGGGGCCGAATTCGTGCGGCGGCGCGCCAGCGCGTTGACAAGCGCGGCACACGCGGCGAGACTGTAACAACAGCTAGTTCCGGTGTTTCACCGGGACGGCCGCGGGCAGCGTTCGAGGCAAGCCCTATCCCTGCCTAGTTGGCTGTCGGAAGCTGTGATTGGGCCAATGAAGGTTTCGTCTGCCAACGGTCACGGCGTT
>DASPQS010000231.1:0-8255 GCA_035624865.1 Binataceae bacterium (SeqCode)
AGGCTGCTGGGTAAGCCGATTCCGCAACGCGGGTCCCGGCGCTAAAATGAGATCGGCGGCAGAGCTTCACCACTTGAATCGACGCAGTTATTCGCTTCCGGTTATCGCGGTGTTGGCCGCAGGATTGGTCGCGCTGGGCTCGAGTACTGTCCGCGCGCTCACTCCTTCCGCCTCGTCCGCAGAAACGCCGCCGCAGTGGGTAAATCTGATCGAGATCAACGGCCCGATAAATCCGGCTTCGGCCGATTTCATCCAGAATTCGATCGAACAGGCGGCAAGCAGCAACGCCGCCGCGCTGGTGATCCAACTCGATACTCCGGGCGGGTTGCTCACTTCGGCGCAGCAGATCGTCAAGGCGCTGCTGAACTCGCCGGTGCCGGTTATCGTTTATGTTGCGCCGTCCGGGGCGTCGGCGGCTTCGGCGGGAACTTTCGTTACTGTCGCGGCCAATATCGCCGCAATGGCGCCCGGGACGACGATCGGCGCGGCCCATCCGGTCGAAATGGGCGGCAGCGAGGTCAAGGGTGCGATGGGCGCGAAGCTCGAAAACTTTACCGCCTCCTTCGCCCAGACCATCGCACACGAACGCGGCCGCAACGAGGCGTGGGTCGAGCAGGCGGTCCGGCAAAGCGCATCGATTAGCGAACGCGAGGCTCTCAAGATTCATGTGATCGACGTGGTCGCACCGGATCTGCGCAGCCTGTTGGTGCAACTGGCCGGGCGGCAGGTCAAGGTGGCAGGCGGCCGCGTAGTGAAGCTGGAATTGGCCGACGCTCCCGTACGGCACATCAGGATGCGTCTGGGCGAAAGCGTGCTCAATCAGCTCGCGGATCCGAACATCATGTACCTTCTGATGGTCGCAGGGATGCTCGGGCTCTACTTCGAGTTCGCCCATCCCGGCGTCTATTTGCCCGGCGTAGCCGGGACCATCTGCCTGCTGCTCGCCCTCGCCTCTTTCCAGGTAATCCCGATCAACCTTGCCGGACTGCTGCTGCTCCTGTTCGGTGTCGCTCTGTTGGTATCGGAGCTGTTCGTAACCAGCTACGGCGTGCTCGGCATGGGTGGCGTCATCGCCTTCGTGCTCGGTTCGCTGTTCCTGGTGGATACTTCGGAGTCGAACCTCGCGGTAAATCGCGAAATAATCGCGGGCGCGGCGGTCGCGCTGGCCGCTATTATCCTGGGCATCGGATACATTGCGCTGCGTGAACGGCGCGGGCGCGCCACGACCGGGCGTGAAGGGCTTGTCGGCCAGATCGGCGAAGTCCGGGCGCCGATCGCGCCTGACGCACCGGGGCGCGTCTTCGTCCACGGCGAGTACTGGCGCGCGGTTAGCGATACGCCGCTTTCCGCCGGTACGCGCGCGCGCGTCACGGCGGTCGACGGGCTTCAGGTCGTAGTGCGGCCGATTACGTCCGCTGATCATTGAGCAGGGAGGAAACCATCCTATGGGAACCGGAATCGGCGTCGTGATCGTCGTCGCTGTGCTGGTGATCTTGAGCGGAATCAAGGTGCTCAACGAGTACGAACGGGCGGTGGTGTTCCGCCTGGGCCGGCTGATGCACTATCGCGGGCCCGGCGTCATCTTCATCATTCCGGTGCTCGAACGCCAGGTACGGATCGATCTCCGCATGGTAACCCTCGAAATTCCGCCGCAGGACGTCATCACGCGCGACAACGTCACGGTCAAGGTCAGCGCCGTGCTCTACTTCCGCGTGATCGATCCCTCGCGCGCGGTGACCGAAGTCCGCGACTATCTGTACGCAACCCTCCAGCTCGCGCAGACCACGCTGCGTTCGGTGGGCGGGCAGAGCGAATTGGACGAACTCCTCGCGCAGCGCGAAAAAATCAACGCGAAAATTCAGGAAGTGATCGACCTCCAGACCGAACCGTGGGGCATCAAGGTAACGCTGGTCGAGCTCAAGAACATCGATCTGCCGCAGGACATGCAGCGTGCGATCGCGGCGCAGGCCGAGGCCGAGCGCGAACGCCGCGCCAAGGTTATCGCCGCCGAGGGCGAGTTCCAGGCGGCGCAACGGCTGTCAGAGGCCGCGGACATCATGGGTCATAGTCCGATCACGCTGCAACTGCGTTATTTGCAGACGCTTGCCGAGATTGCGACCGAGCACAATTCGACCACCGTCTTCCCGATCCCGATCGATCTGTTCGAGCCCTTTATGCGCCTGCGCCAGATGGTCTCCGCGACGCCGGCGGCCGACCCGAAACAGCCGGCGAAGTAGCTTGTGGCTGTTGGGGACCAGTCCTGCCCATCAGCGCGCAGGAAGCACTGGCGAAAGGTGAGGCAATCCTCTGCTATTGGGTCCAGCCGAATCCGAGCAATTGCAGTATCGCCGAGGCGTCGACATTGACGGCTCGCGCCGCCTCCGCGATCTGGGTGATTCGGTCCGAGAAGGTTGCTGGTGTCGGGTGGTCCTTTCCAGGATCGAACAACAACGGTTCGTGCGGCTCGGGATCGCGCCCGAAGCGCGCATGAAACGCGGCGTAGCGAATTCGCGCGACCTCGAATAATGCGGCAGCCAAACCCTCATCACCATCACGATCGAATGTCATGGAATAGCGCTTTCAGGCGGAATTCCGGGTTCCCCGTCCTGCCTACAACACACGTTTACCCCGAGTCCTCCGCTGCGGAAAGCAACGGCGATGCCAGCGTAAGATCGAACTATGAGTCACCCGAAAGCCCCGAGTTTGCGTACGGAATCGTCGAGGTCAGGACGGTGCGTCCGAGCGCAGTGCATCGCCTTCTTAGCAGTAGGTGGATACTTTTCTTTCCGGTTGCTGGTAACCGGATGAGCCAAAGTGAAGGATTTCACCCTGCGAGCAAACGCAGAAGGGTGCTAGGTTTGTTCGAACTGCCCAGAGTGCGGCCCCCAGGCAGATCTTAAAGCAACAGATCAACTTTGACCGCTTCTGCGGATACATCGGGCGGACCTTTGCTGGATGTTCGTCGATCCGCGGGACGTGACTCAGCGGCTATCGGATCAATCGCGGCCGTTTGTGCGCTCGAGCTTCTGTTCGAGGGCGCGCAGGCGGCGCACAATCTCGGGCAGGCGCGGTTCGACGGCGGCCATCCGGCGGAAGACTCGAAGGTCGATCGCGGGGCTGCCGCCGACCAGGGCGTCCTCGGCAAGGTCGTTGTGGACGCCGCACTGCGCGATTACGCGGGCGCGATCACCGACCTTGACATGGTCGGCGAATCCGGACTGCCCCCCGAACTGGCACCATTTGCCGATCCTGACGGACCCGGCCATCCCCGACTGCGCCGCCATCCGCGAGAATTCGCCGACTTCGCTGTTGTGTCCAATCTGAATCAGGTTATCGAGCTTGACCCCGCGGCGAATGAGCGTTGCACCCATGGTCGCGCGGTCGACGGTGGTGTTGGCGCCGATTTCGACGTCGTCTTCGATCACAACGGTGCCCGCCTGCGGCACCTTGACCAGGTCGCCGCCGTGCTCGACGAAGCCGAAGCCGTCGGCGCCGATCACGGCGCCGTTGAGGATCGTTACGCGGTTGCCGATCGTAACTCCTTCGCGAATCGAGACCTGGCTGTGGCAGGTGAAGCCATCGCCGATGCTGACACCGGGGTAGATCGTGACGTGCGGATGGATGACGGCGTCGCGGCCGATGACGACGCCGGCGCCAATGACGCAATACGCGCCGATCGAAGCGCCGGCGCCGATTTGCGCGTCACCGGCAATGACGGCGGTCGGATGCACGCCTGCGGGCGGCCGGTAAGGCGGGAAGAAAATTCCGAGCACGCGGGCGAAATCGAAGACCGGATTTGTGCTGACAATCACAGGGCATCGGGCTTCGCTTGCGATTTCCGGCGCGACGATCGCGGCCGAGGCGCCGCACGCCCGTAGCGCGGCCGCATACTTTGGTCCGGTAGCGAAGGTGATGGTGCCCGGACCGGCGGTTTCGATAGGCGCGGGCATCGCGATTTCGACTTCACCGTCGCCGCGCAGTTCCAGACCCAGCCTCGTCGCGATCTCTCGCAGTTTCATGTTTTCCTTCCCGGTATTTGAGCGTTTGCCGTCAAACAATTTTCTTGGTGGATATTCAGAGGTCGAATCACAAAACGAAAGCCGTCAATCGAAGGTGCCCAGGCGCGAGAGGGTCGCCGCGACCTCTTCGGGCGTGACCTGTCGCAGGCAATTGTAATGGCCGAAGCGGCAGTCGGGTTGGAGGCATGGACTGCATTCGATGGGGCGATAAATGAAACCGGCCCTGGGACCAGTCGGTCCGGTACGCGCCGGATTGGTCGAGCCGAAAATACCGACCGTGGGCATCCAGAGCGCCGCCGCCAGATGCATCGCACCCGAGTCGTTGCCGGCAAAGCCGTTGCACAGTGAGAGCAGGGCAATGAGCTCACCGACGTTGGTCTCCCCTGCCGCGACCAAGGCGCCGGAGCGTGCGCTGGCGGCCACCTGCTCGCATTTGGTCCGCTCCGACGGAGCGCCGACCAAGAGGGTTTCGGCGCCGAAGCGCGACGCCATCAAATCGATCAGAGCGGCGTAGCGCACCAGGGGCCATTCCTTGGCCGGCCCGTAGGCGGCGGCCGGCGCGATCGCAACCAGAGGCGCATCGGGGTTGTGGCGACGGCTTTCGAGCCATTTGGTCATGCGTGCGAGGTTCTGCACGCCCACTTCGAGCCGATGATGCTGCGCGTCGGGCACGGGGGCGAGGCCGAGAGTCTCGCGCACCATCGCGAGCCAGTAGTAGGCCTGATGCCCCTCGAGCGCGTCGGGCGGCGGGGTCGCACGATGGCTCAGCATGAAGCCGCGGCCGTCGGCCGTATAGCCGGCCCGGCGTGGAATACCGGCAAGCGTGACCCACAGGGCGGACTGGAAGCTGCTCGGAAAGAGAACCGCGAGGTCGAATTGTCTCGAGCGGAGTTGATGAGCGATTCGCCAGCCGCCGGTGACCCCGCGGAGGTGGCGGCCAATCGTGTAGGGGATAACCTCGTCGACCCATCCGATGCCGTCGAAGAAGCCCGCCAATTCCTGCCTCACCAGCACCGCGAGCTTGGCGTGGGCATAGGCGGCCCGAATCGCGCGCAGCGCGGGCAGACTGATCACGAGGTCGCCAAGCCAGTTGACCTCTTTGACCAGCACACGGCCCGCCACGAAGGACAGGTTGAGGCCGCGCGCAGGAGGCCGGCGTCCGTCTCGAATCTCAGGAAGATCTTGAACCATCAGATGAGGCTATGCGCGTGCGCTTTTCCCCCTGGGGCGGAATGGCCTGACCATCGGCGCCAAGGTCACGGTTTCGCCCCCGCCGCCACAAATGAGTAGATTGTAGCGGCGGGCTCAGGGGAAACACACTCACCCGAGGGACGTTTTTGACTCGTGACGGAAGGGAGCATGCGTTCTGCGTGGCGGGAATTTTTCGGAGCGGGCGCGCCGGGTTGGTACTCGATCGTGGCGCTGAGTTTTTTGTTTTGCGAGTTCAACCCGATCGCGGCGGTCGGGGTGGCGGCGGGCTTGAAGAATATCTATGCGAGCCCGCTGGGATGGACGCTGACGGCGCTCTCGTTTCTGATCGCGATAAGCGGGTTCATCGCGGCTGAGCGTCTCGCGTTCGTCGAGAGCAATCGGCGGGCGCTGGAGATCGCGAGCATCGCGGCGATCGTCGCTGGAGGAATGCCCCTGCTGTTCGGCGTAGCGATGCCGGCGATCATAATGTGGCCGATTTCCGCGATGTTTTTGATCACCGGCGCCTCCGGCCTGCGGGCGTGCAAAGCGCTGCCACATCCGGCGCGGGTGGAGGATTGGAGCGCTCGTCATGTACCTGCGGCGCCGTCGCCGTTGCCAGGCGAGCTGGCGCCGGAGCCGCCGACGATGCTTGCTGCTGGGCCTGCGAGGACCGGCAAGCGCCGCAGACGCCGGCGGCGCCGCTCTCGAAATCGCGGCCGCCGCCGCGATGGCGGCCAGTGAGATCCGCCCGCCTGCTGGTAAGCGCGGCCGCTAATTCTTGAAAGCCCGGCCCGACCCATCTCGGATAGCGTAATTTCCTGTTACCGAAGAGGCCCCGGTTACGTCTTATAGGGTGAAGACCGGACGGTCCTCACAGGTGGTTCAGAGGAGTAAAGGAGAGATCGAGATGAGAAAGTTAGTTCTTGTTGCGGCTTTGGCGATCGGCACGGGCTTTGTTGCGTCGGCAGCCCATGCCCAGGGCTTCCACGGCCATCACCACGGCGGGGCGATGGGATCGTGCATGGCGGTAATGAACTCGACACAAAAGGGTACTCTCAAGGCTACCTTCAGCGGGCAAAAGTCAGCGTTGCAGACCGATCGGCAAAACGTGATGAGCGCGCGAAACGCGCTTACCACGGCGATTCTGGCCGGCAACGCCGGCAGCAGCAATGTGGCCACGGCGGAAGGCAATCTGGGGACCGCGCAGGCGCAGCTCCAGAAGGATGAGGACACACTTGCGGCGCAGGTGTGCGGGCAGCTTAGTTCGACCCAGCTTACGGCCGCCCAGACGCTCAACACCAACATGACGAACCTGCACGCGAGCACCCGTCAGCAGGCTCAGAGCTATTTCCAGGCGGCCCAGGCGGCGGCGAACCCCGCACCCGCAAGCGTGAACTAATGAGCAGGCCGAGCGATTGCGGTGATCAGCAATCGCTCGGCCGGCCAAGAGCCGATTCGTTCGGGGGCGCGCACACAGAGGAACGCGGCGGCTTCGAATCGAAGCCGCCGCGTTTGCCTTTTTGGTCTGTCATGCATCAAGTCTTGGCGACTTCGGCGAGCGATTTCTTTGCGTCCTTTAATGTCATGAAGAAGAGTAGCGGATCGCCTTCCGAAGCTACGAATCCGAGCCTTTCGTAAAACGCCGCAGCCTCCGAGTTCTTAGCCTGGACCATAATCGCGCGGACGGCGATTCTGTCGGCGGCTTCAATAGTTCGCATGATCGCGTCGCGAACGAGAAATCGCCCAAGGCCGTGGCCCCGGTAGCGTCGGTCCACCGCGAGCCGGCCGATAAGAACAACGGGAACCGGGTGCCGGGCCAGGCCTTTTTGGATCCCCGCGGGCGCTGATTTGTATTCTGCGGAAGCGGCGGAAAGGCAGAAGTAGCCCGCAACCTCACCAGAGTCCTGGTCTATCAGCACATAGGTTCGGGCACCGCCCCCGTTGTGATTTTGCCACGCGTACCGCTGAAACCATTCGTTCAGCGCCGGAGTGCCGCAGTCGAAAGCTTGCGCGAGTTGCACGTCGCCAGCTTCCATGGGACGCGGCGGCCGCAGATGCACGGCCTAGTCCCAGGGCGCTTTTTCGCGGAACAGTGCGACCAGTTCAGGTATCGCCCTTCCTTCGCGCTTGCACGCCTTTTCGAACTGCTTCCAGCCTTGTTCGTCGAGCAGGAAGGTCCTGGCATCGTACAATGCGGCTTCAGCCGAGCGGCATGCCGACTCCAAAACAAATTCAGTGACAGACTTGCGCTGCATGTCGGCAGCCCGGCGAATGAGATCGTCCTGCTGCGGCGTCGCGCGGAGGTTGATGCGCGCTACCTTCATCGAGGCCATAGCCTTAAGCTTCCTTTCGGACGTCCGCTGTTTTGATGACAGACATTGTACGTACAGATGCGGTGGATGTCAACCGTCGCAGCTCGTCCGGCGAAATCGCGGCATATATAAAGGAACGCGGCGGCTTCGAAGCGAAACCGCCGCGTTTTAATTGTCGCGAACTTGGCGAGCGCGCTTAGCGGCCGACTACGAACGCGCAGCTCGTGGTGCCGCTGCCACCGATGTTGAGCATCGCGAATTTCTTCGCGCCCTCGACCTGGTAGTCGCCGGCTTTTTCGGTCACCTGGCGGTAACAGTCGAGCATCTGCCGGACCCCGGTGGCGCCGACAGGATGGCCGGCGCCGATCAGCCCGCCGCTGGGATTTATCGGCATCTTGCCGCCGATTTCGATGACGCCCTCTTCGACCGCCTTCCACGATTGGCCAGGCTCGGTGAGGCCGAAGTGGTCGATCGCCATGTACTCGGAGGTGGTGAAGCAATCGTGGGTCTCGATTCCGTTGACCTCCCATACCGACTTCACCCCGGCGCGGTTGAAGGCGTCGACAATAGCCTCGCGGGTGTGGGGCAGGACGAAGGGATTGCCCTTGCTCTCGGCGACCTTGGTGTCGAATTCGATCGGCGCCGTATGATGGCCCCATCCGAGGATGCGCGGCAGGTCTTCGAGTTTGACCCCGCGGCGCTTCGCGTACTCGGCGGCGAACTTCTCGGAGGC
>DASPQS010000232.1:0-11121 GCA_035624865.1 Binataceae bacterium (SeqCode)
CGGGTCCGCGCACGGCCTCCAAGGTCAGATCGGCGCGCTCGCGCATCGCAGGCGCCAGGCCGAACCCGGTCCCGAAAATCAGCATTACCGGAGGACCGTCGGCGCTTTCGAGCTGTTCGCGCAACTGCGCGTAACCGACCCCGCCACTCGCACTCGCCGATGTGCAAATCGTTTGTGGCCGGGCCCCGGCGATCGCTTCCGCCGCCTCGAGCGCGGTGTCGAAGTCGGCCACCGTTTCGACAAGGTCGAGCGCCTCGCGGCGCCGTGAGTCGTAAAGGCGGCCATAATCCAGCCGCCAATGGTCGAGAACCCGCAGGGCAAATTCACGTTGTTCCGCGACCGGATGAACGATGTAGACCGCTCGCAAACCATAGGTCCGTGCCGATCGCGCGATGTCGTGCAAATCGAGGCTGGTGATCGCAGAAGTGACGATCCGTCCGTTCCGGTCGAGGACCGGGTAGTGAATCAGGGCTGCGAACAGCGGCGTCACGTGGTGGACTTGCCACGGCCCCGGATCAACTCCGGGCGCCGGCGTTCAGTGCGCCTGCGCGCCTCGCTCTCCCGCCAGGCCCTGATTTTGCCGTGGTCGCCGGCGAGCAGAACTTCCGGCACGCGCATCCCGCGAAATTCTTCGGGCCGGGTGTATTGGGGATACTCGAGCACCCCGCCTGTCCCGAACGATTCTTCGGCCAGTGATTCAGGGTTGCCCAGTACACCGGGAACCAGCCGTGCGACCGCCTCGATTACGACCATCGCGGCCAGCTCCCCGCCGGAGAGCACGTAATCGCCAATCGAGATTTCCCGATCGACCATCGAGCGCACGCGCTCGTCGAAACCCTCGTAACGGCCGGCGACCAGCAGAAGGCCGGGCTGATATCCCCCAAGCTCCCGCACGAGCGGCTGATCGAGCAACTCGCCCTGCGGCGTCATCAGAATGCGCAACAGTCCCGGGCGCTCAGCCGTCACCTGGTCGATCGCAGCGGCCAGCGGCTCCGGTCGCATCACCATGCCGCTGCCGCCGCCATATGGAGTGTCATCGACCTGCCGGTAATTGCCGAGGCCATGATCGCGCAGGTTGTGTGCGCGTACGGTGACGAGCCCGCGCTTCTGCGCACGTCCAATCAGCCCGGCATCGAGCGCGCTGAGCATCTCTGGGAACAGCGTGATTACGTGAAATTCCATCGGAATCGTTATCTGGAAAGCGATCTTAGTCGAGCAGCCCAGGTACAGCTTCAATCGTGATTTTGCGCGCCTCGAGGTCTATCGTTTTGACCACGTCGGCGATCACTGGAACAAGCACTTCGGCCTTCCCATCACGCACGACCCATACGTCGTTGGCGCCATTGGAGAAGACTTCCTCGATCACTCCGACACGGAGTCCCTCGGCAGTCACGACCTCGCATCCCATCACCTGGAAATAGTAGAACTCGCCCGGACCTGCTGGGGGCAAATCCGCCACCGCGATCAGTACCGTGGCGCCCCGGAGCCTCTCGGCTTCGCCGGGGTCGCCGACTCCCTCGAGCACGATTCTCAGTACGCCCCGGTTGATTCTCCTCGCCGCGACGACTTTGTACTCGGCGACTGCACCGTTCAAATCGAGATAGATTCGCGCTGTGTGATCGAAGGCGCTTGCATCGGGGTTGTCGGGTCTCACGCGCAGCGCACCAGTCAACCCATGGAGGCCGATGACCCGGCCAACCCTGAGTAGCTCGGATCTCAGCCCGTCCGACGGCGGGAATCCGCCCTTTGGCGCGGCCGGTGGCCCGCCTGGACCGTCCTGCCCGTTACTTCTCTTCAATAATTTCGAGGACGACCTTGCGGTTGGTGCGCGAGGCGACGGCGTTCAGGATAGTGCGAATCGACTTAGCTGTGCGTCCCTGCTTGCCGATCACACGGCCCAGGTCTTCTTTAGCCACCCGTAATTCGAGCACCGATGCGGTGTCTCCCTGCGTCTCCTTTACCTCGACCGCGTCAGGGTTGTTCACCAACTGCTGCGCCAGGAACTGGACTAGCTCCTTCATGGTTGGCTCCCTTGAAGGCGTCAGGCGGTTTATGCGGCGCTGGTCGCTAGCTTGATCAGCTTCTGTACGGTTTCACTTGGCTGTGCACCGGCCTTGAGCCATCGCTCGGCCTGTTCCTTCTTCAATGTTACGCTGGGCGGCGCCGTTGCCGGGTCATAAGTACCAATCTGGTCGACGAAACGCCCGTCGCGCGGCGAACGCGAATCTGTCACTACGATGCGAAAAAAGGGCTTCTTACGGCCGCCATGACGGCGCAACCGGATCACGAGTGCCATAGGCTATCTATGCTCCTGATTTATTTTAGCTGCCAAGCCCCAGCCCGCGCATCATCGTGCGGCCCGAGCCCATCCGCGTGATCTTCTTCATCATTTTGCGCGTCTGCTCGAATTGCTTGACAAAGCGGTTGACGTCTTGGACCGAGGTGCCACTGCCCCGGGCGATCCGCTGGCGCCGCCGGGCGTTGAGCACGAGATGGTTGTCGCGTTCCTCGTGCGTCATCGAGTCGATTATCGCCTGGATCCGCACCATCTCGCGCTTGGCCTGGTCCGAATCGGCTGCGCCGGCGATCTTTTTCAGTCCGGGAATCATTCCCAAAAGGTCGCCCAGCGAGCCCATCTTGCGAATCGTCCGCAACTGTTCGGCGAAGTCCGCGATCGTAAATTCGTTTTTCTTGAGCTTGCGCTCGAGCTCTTTCGCCTTGGCCTGATCGTAATTGTGCTGAGCCTTTTCGATCAGGCTCAGTACGTCGCCCATACCCAGGATACGCGAAGCCAAACGATCGGGATGGAAGACTTCGAAGGCCTCGAGCTTTTCGCCCGTACCTGCGAAAAGGATCGGGGCACCGGTGACCGCTCGCACCGAGAGTGCGGCGCCACCGCGCGCATCGCTGTCGAGCTTGGTCAGAATCAGGCCCGAGATGTCCAGTCGCTCGTGAAAGCCCTGCGCCACGTTGACCGCGTCCTGTCCGGTCATCGCGTCGGCGACCAGAATTGTGTAGTGCGGCTGCGCCGTAGCCTTGAGCCGTGCCAACTCGTCCATCAGATCTTCATCGATCTGAAGACGGCCAGCCGTGTCGATCAGGAGCACATCATGTCCGCCGACATCGGCCTTGACCAGCGCGCGGCTGACGATCTCCACTGGATCCTGGTCTTCGCGGCTTTCCGCAACCGGAATCCCAAGCTGCCGCCCGAGCACGCGCAACTGCTCCATTGCGGCTGGTCTGCGCACGTCGGTCGAGACCATCAGCGGATGGCGCTTGCGCTCGGTCTTCAAAAGCCGCGCGAGCTTTGCCAACGAAGTGGTCTTGCCCGAACCCTGCAGCCCAACGAGCATTATCTTGACCGGTGGCTTGACCCTGAGGTCGAGTTCGCGCGCCTGCCCCCCCATCACCTCGCACAACTCAGCGGCGACGAACTTGATCAGATGCTGTTCGGGTGAAAGCGAGCGCAGGACCTCCTGGCCGAGCGCCTTTTTCTTGACATGATCGATAAAGTCGCGGACGACGCGGATATTTACGTCGGCCTCGAGCAGCGCCAGCCGGACCTCGCGCAGCGCGTCCTCGATATTGCGCTCGGTGATGCGCCCCTGTCCCTTGAGCTTTTTAAATACGGATTCGAGGCGGTCGCTCAGAGTGTCAAACATGGCTAAGGGTTTGTTGGTGGCAAGGCGCGGAAAATTGGAGTCGGATTGCCTCTGATAAGAGCGGGCAGCACTCAACATCAAAGGTTAAGCCACGCCTTAATCCTTGTCAACGTTTGTCCCGCCGAGGCCGCCGTCAGATTCGGATCCCGCTCAATTCCTGGCCTGCTAGGCGTCATAATGCGGCGTCGCGCTCCATTAACGTCGCAATTTACAGTGGCATCCGATCGAGCGTGCGGTACTGGATCGCCTCGCTCAGATGGTGCGCGCGGATGTGGCTGTCGCCGTCGAGATCGGCGATTGTGCGGGCAACCTTAAGAATTCGGGTATACGCGCGGGCGCTCAGCCCCAGCCGATTGATCGCCAGTTCGAGCAGCCGCTCACCCGCGCTCTCAACCTCGCAATATTCGCGCAGTTCGCGCGATCCCATCTGGGCGTTGCAAAAGAATCCGGTCCCGCGGAAGCGCGCGAGTTGGATGTCGCGCGCGCGATTGACCCGCTCACGAATTGCCGCCGACGGTTCGCCCGGAACACGCTCGGTCAACTCCCGATACTTTACCGCGGGCACCTCGATATGAATGTCGATGCGGTCGAGCAGCGGTCCCGAAATTCGCGAGCGGTAGCGCTGGATGATCAGCGGCGAGCAGGTGCATTCATGCTGTGAATCGGTGAAGAAGCCGCATGGACACGGATTCATCGCCGCCACCAGCATCACGCTGGCCGGGAACGTCATGGTCCCCATCACACGCGCAATTGTGATTTTGTTGTCTTCCAGCGGCTGGCGTAGGACTTCGAGCACGTTCTTCCTAAATTCCGGCAATTCGTCGAGAAAGAGAACTCCATTGTGGGCGAGGCTGACTTCGCCCGGCCGCGGCACCGGGCCCCCGCCGATCAGTCCGGCGTCGGATATGGTGTGATGGGGCGAGCGGAAGGGACGGGTTGCGATCAGAGCGTGGCCGTCGAGCACTCCGCTTACGCTATGCACCTTGGTCGTTTCAACCGCCTCCTCAAAGGTCATGACAGGCAAAATCGTCGGCAAGCGCTTCGCCAGCATCGTCTTGCCCGAACCCGGCGGGCCGATCATGAGTACGTTGTGGCCGCCGGCGGCCGCGACCTCGAGTGCGCGCTTGGCCTGCTCTTGCCCCTTGACATCGCTGAAATCGACCTCGTAACGGCTCGCGCTCCTGAACACTTCCCCGAGGTCGATCGCGAATGGTTCGAGGTCGCGCAGCTCGTCGAAGAATTCGACCGCCTCGCGCAAGGTTTCGACACCGAGCACCTCGACACCATCACCGATCACCGAGGCCTCCGGCGCGTTTTCGAGCGGCAGGACGATTCCGGCAATTCTTTTGTCCCGCGCGAGAATTGCGCTTGGCAGCGCTCCCTTGATTCCCTTGATCCGGCCGTCTAGCGAAAGCTCGCCCAGGACCAGGTAATTGCGCAGGCGCTCACGCTTCTCTAAGGTCCCGGCGCCCGCCAGGATCCCAAGAGCCATTGGGAGATCGAAGGCAGAGCCTTCCTTGCGTGTGTCAGCCGGAGCCAGGTTGATTGTGACTCTGCTGTGCGGAAATTCGTAGCCCGAGTTGCGAATCGCGGACTTTATGCGGTCGAAGGCCTCACGGACCGCTCCCTCCGCCAGGCCGACCATCCTGAAGCTGGGGGCCCCGCCACCGATATCGACCTCGACCTCGACCGCAAAGGCGTCGACGCCGGCAAGGGCACTGGAAAGTACGCTGGCGAGCAAGTCAGCTCCACCTCGATGGCTAAAAGAAAATTTGACAAAGACTTCCTACAGTAGAACAATAATGGGGCCAAAAGTGAAGCGATGCAGGCTGCATGAGCAGAACTGACACACGACCGGATAGAAGGGCTTGTTATGATGGGCTGAAGCTGATTAGGGCCAGATAGCCTTTTCGGCAATCAACGCGTCTTGCTCAGCAGCGCTATATCCAAGCAATTCTCCCAAAACAAAGCCATTCGCGGATCCGATTGGCGGAGATGGGCTGCGGATGGAGCCCCCTTGGGCCGACGTTTTGGTCGGGACACCGGTGACGTTCGCATTGGAGCCGTCGGGCAATCTGACCGTACCCCAGAACCTGCGTGCGCGAAGTTGTGGATTACGCTCGCAGATGTCGGCTCCGTTCGAGACCACCCCGGCCGCTATACCCGCCCGTTGCAGGCGTTCCATGGCCTCTTCGGCAACCCTTTCGATGGTCCAGCGCGAGACGTTGGCGTCCAGTTCAGCGCTGTTGCGGGTACGCACGTAGAGGGTGCGGAATTTCGCGTCATAAGCCCACGCGGGCGATCCGATCGCACCCACGAAGCGGTCCCATTCGGCCTGGCCGCGCACAGCGATCGCAAGCCATCGATCGTCGTCATCGCCCAGCGGACGGCATCGGTAAACCCCATGCGGCGCGGCGGGCAGTTCCTGCGAGCGATACCCGGGCGGCGACTGGTCGCGGCCATTGACCGCAATATCCAGCAATGACGGCCCGATAAGGCTCACGACCGCCTCGAACTGCGAAAGGTCGACGAACTGGCCACGCCCCGTGCGGCGCCGGTTCCACAGCGCCATCAACGCCGCCAGCGCACCCGTATATCCCCCCGCCATATCGGCGTATGAGTACCCGTAGCCGGCTGGCTCGCCGCCGCTCTCGGTCATCAGAAGGGTATAGCCGCTTAGCGCCTGGAGCGTTGGTCCATAGCTCACGTAGTTCGCGCGTGGTCCGGTATGTCCCAGTCCTGACATGCTGACGCAGATGATGTCTGGCTTGACTCGGCTCAAGCTCGCGTAATCCATCCCCCAGCTCCGCATCACGCGGGCCGAAAAGTTATCGATAACGAGATCGCTCCGCTGCGCGAGCTTGCGGGCGATTTCGATTCCGCGGGTATGCGCCATGTTGACGGCGATCGAAAGTTTGTTGCGGTGCAGGTCGCCTTGGAGTCCGGTTTGGCGCGAGCCGGGAGGGCCGGGCTTCCGCTCGAGCTTGATCACCTCCGCGCCGTGGTCGGCGAGAATACGTGTTGCCACCGGCCCGGCGACAACCCAGGTAAAGTCCAGGACGCGGATTCCCTCGAGCGGCAGGCCCGCCATCGTCAGATAATCCCTTCCGCGGCCATCTCGGCCAGTTCCCCAGAGTCCAGGTTCAATTCGCCGCGCAGGATTTGGCCGGTATGCTCGCCGATCAGCGGCGGCCGTCGGTAGACCCGCCATGGCGAGCCGTTCATGAGGTAGGGCGCGCCGGGGTATCGAAAGCTCCGCCCCAGTTCAGGATGTTCGACCTCGACGAAGTAGCCTCGCGCGGCAAGCTGCTCATCATCGAAGAGCGCCTCGGGTTTGCGCACGGTCGCAAAGGGGAGGCGTAAAGCCTGTGCGCGGTCGAGGAGATCGTCGCGATTATAATCCTTGGCCCATTCGTCGAGCACGTCGAACAGGTGTTCGGCGTGGACGGCGCGATAGCCGACGTCTTGCCATTCCGGGCCGGTTAGATCTTTCGCCTTCCCATCGCCCGCGACCCATTCGACCAGCGAGGTCCAGTCGCCGAGCGTACAATGCATGATATAGCCGTCGCGGCATTTGCCGACCCGGAAGTAACGGCTCCAATGCAGCGTGCCGCGGCGCGGCTCGATCCTGCCCTCCCCAAAATAGCTGCCGGCGACGTGTTCGACGGCACAGGCTGTCGCCTCCTGCATGCTTAAGTCGATCCATTGGCCAAGACCGTCGCGATCGCGAGCGAAGAGGGCGCATAGCGTCGCGATGGCGCCATAATAAGCCGAGGAATGGTACGCCTGCAGCCCGAGTGGGCGTACCGGCTGACGCCCGGGAAAGCCGTTTACGTAAAGCATGCCCCCGAGCGCAGACAGCACGGTATCGTCGGCCTCGAAGTCGCGATACGGTCCGGTCTGCCCGAACGACGCAATCGAGAGCAGGATTAGCGCGGGATTGATCCGACGCAGTTCTTCCCATCCGAGGCCCATCTCGCGGATTCGCCCCGGTTTGGAGCTCTCGATGACGACATCCGCGGATCGGGCGAGTGTGCGAAGAATTTCGGCGCCGCGCGGCCGCGTCAGGTCGAGCGTCAACGAGCGCTTATTCAGGTTGTAAAACCAGAAGAAGAGGCTTCGGTCGTGATGAGGGATGCCGTCGACGAACGGTCCGATGCGCCGCGCCAAATCGCCGGCGGGCGGCTCAACCTTGATTACGTCGGCACCCATATCGGCCATCAACCGAGCGCAGAGTTGACCGCGACAATCCGTTAGGTCGAGCACGCGAAGTCCGTCGAGTGCACCGGGCGGAATAGCCATCGCTTATCCGGCCTTTCCTTCCTTCTTTTTATCCTGCGGAATGTTGGCGAAAGGGCTCAGGTCGATCGTGGGCCTTAGTTCCTGGAGCACCTCACCAGCAGGACCGGTGCGCTTGCCGCCGCGGACGCGAATCGTCTCGAAGGTGACGGGATTCACCCATCGCACACCCAGGACGCACGGTTTTGCCTGCCCCTCTTCGTCAACCGCGATCTGGGCGACTCCTGTCCTGTCGAAAACTGTAACTTTCCTTAATGCCATAGCCTGTTCGGGACGAGATGATAGGGAAGCGCATTTGCCGTTTCAAACCGGCGCCGCCGACCGCCGCGACCCTCGGCTAGCGTTACCCGCGTTCCGCTGTTGTAATTGTACGAGCGCGCGACGGGAATACCTTGATGGAAGGGCAAATCGAAGCATCTCCGGCAGATACGGTGGCCGATCTGGTCATCCCATGGTTTACGATTTGTTTCAGCCCGCGCGCGACGATCCGCAAGATAGTCGATAGCAACCCCAGGCGCTTCGCGGTAGGCATCGCGTGGATCGCGGGAGCTCTGGCCGCATTGGACCTGGAGATCCAGTTCAATAGCGGGCAGGCGCCGCCGAATATTCCCGAATTTGTGATCAACCGGCTTGGATCGATGGGGTCGTTCGGGTTGGCTGGATTCGCCTTTTCGCTCGGCGTGCTGGGAGTGGTCATGCTCCACCTGCTCGGGTTCCTCTACCGATGGTCGGGCGGAGTTATTGGCGGTACGGCCACTGCGGCCGAGGTCCGAGCGGCGCTCGCGTGGACGCAAGCGCCGGCGATTTACGTGACTATTTTGGGCGTTGTAATCGCGATCCTAACTCCGGAGGCCCCCGCGAGAGAGCCTGGGGCGCCGCCGGGTATTCCCTGGTGGTCGGTGCTACGCGCACTGCTCGGCTTTTGGATATTCGTCATTTCGCTCAAGACGCTAGGCGAGGTTCACCGCTTTTCGGCGTGGCGCGCGTTGGTCGCGATGATCCTCGGGAACTTCGCACTCGGAATTGCCGTGCTGCTTGGCATAGTTGCCGTGATGATCGGGCGCGGCCTGGTCTGAACACATGGCGGCTCCTCCCTGGATTACGATCTGGGCCGATCCGCGCGCCACTATGCGAAAAATCGTCGCGACGAATCCGCACCGAGGGGTGCATGCAACCGCGGTGGTGACGGGCGCACTGGGATTCCTTGCTCTTAGCCTGTTCGCGCGCGCCCGGATGTCGCTGCTGTTCCCGCCCGGCGTCGTGCTGATCGGAACGATCGTGGCTGCGCCGCTGGCGGTGGCGCTGCTTTATGCCGAAACGTTGATATGCCTGCTGAGCGGATGGGCGCTAGGCGGTAACGGAGCGATGGTTCAAGTGCGTGCGGCGGTCGCATGGTCGTGGACGCCGCTCATCTGGATCAGTTTGATCGTGATTGCGACGCTCCGCTTCGCCCGCGTCTTTAGACTGGTGTTCGAATCCGGCCGGATTGAGCCGATTCTTACGCTCGCCGGGCGATTTCTGGCGGCCGCAACAGGGATCCTTTTCGTCTGGGGATTCGTGCTCAGCGCCAAGTGTATCGCGGAGGTGCATGGCTTTTCCGCGTGGAAAGGGGCAGAGACAAAGTTGATCGCGATGGTGGTGATAATGGCAGGAACGCTGGCCACGATCTGCGTGATCGCGGTCGGATACGAGGTGATGCACGCGGTCCGTCTGATGATCCGCAGGTGACATTCCACACCCTCGCGTGCACGCCAATTGCTGCGTTATTTTGTGATAGTGTGACTGGGGAAAAACGACCGCAATCTCAAGGAGTTGAGGCGCCGGACGATTAATCGCGCCGGCCGCCGTTGAGCCTGTGGCAGAGACCGACTACAAAGCGACGCTCGCGCTTCCCAAAACCGACTTCCCGATGAGGGCGAACCTGCCCAAACGGGAACCCGAAACGATCAGACGCTGGGACGACACGCGGCTCTACACGCGCCTGCTCGAGACCCGCAAAGAGGCTCGGCAATGGGTGCTGCATGACGGCCCGCCCTACGCCAACGGCAGCGTCCATTTCGGGACGGCGCTCAACAAGATTCTGAAAGACTTCATCGTGCGGTCGCGCGCGATGCTCGGCTATCGCACCCCGTATGTTCCAGGATGGGACTGTCACGGCATGCCGATCGAGCATCAGGTGGCGCGGGAACTGGGCGACAAGATCCGTTCCATGCCGAAGCTCGAGGTGCGCCGTCGATGCCATCAGTTCGCCGAAAAATGGATGGGGGTGCAACGCGGCGAGTTTATCCGGCTCGGGGTGATGGGCGACTGGACCAACCCGTATGTAACCTTCGCGCCGGCGTACGAGGCGGCGGAAATCGCGGTGCTGCGGCAGTTGCTCGAAGAGGGGTTCATCTACCGCGACCTGCGGCCTGTTCATTGGTGCTTCGACTGCCGGACCGCGCTGGCGGAGGCTGAAGTCGAGTATCGCGAACATTCGTCGCCGTCGATATATGTCGCGTTCAAGGTCAACGCCAGCGCCGGGGACGTGTCGAAGCTTGCGGCCAACCCGGCCGACGGCGCCGAACTCGCGGCGGCGCAGGCGGCGGGCCTGCTCTACGGAGTCATCTGGACCACCACCCCATGGACGCTGCCGGCGAATCTCGGAATCTCGCTCAACGAGGCCTTCGATTACGTCGCGCTCAGGGCAGACGGCAAATACTACATCGTGGCGGCACGGCTGGCGGGCGTGGTCGAGGAAGCCTGCGGGCTCAAGGTCGAAAAGCGCATCGCGCTCGACCGCGAAGCGTTGAAGGCGCTCGACGGCAAGGACATTTTCACGCATCCCTTCGCCGGCCGCGACGGCCGCTTGATGTTCGGCGATCACGTCACCGCCGACGCCGGTACCGGACTGGTCCATACCGCACCCGGTCACGGGTACGAGGATTTCGTGGTCGGCGCTCGTTACGGCCTCAAAACTTTCACTCCGGTCGACGACGCGGGCGAGTTCACGGCAGAGGCTGGGGAATGGGCCGGGCGCAACGTTTTCAAGGCGAACGACGCGATCGTCGAGCATCTGCGCACGATTGGAGCGCTGCTCAAGGCCGAAACGCTTGCGCATAGCTATCCGCATTGCTGGCGATGCAAAAATCCACTGATCTTCCGCGCCACCGAGCAGTGG
>DASPQS010000233.1:0-22050 GCA_035624865.1 Binataceae bacterium (SeqCode)
CCTCTGGATGGCAGCGGCGCTGGCGGGGAGGCAGCAGCCTCCCCGCCAGCGCCGGCGGCGTCCGCAGCAGCGCCGGAAGTCGGGACGTTTCCGACGATCGGAGCGGCGGCGAGCGCCGACAATCCGCCCGCGGTTGCGCCGCAGACCCAGGCCGAGGCTCGCCAGGCGCTCTATGCAGACCCGCTTGCGCGCCGCATATTCGACGAATTCGAGGCGCGCCTCGTTGAAGTGCGCCTTCAGCCTGCACCCGTGACGCGGACTCCGACCGAGGAAGTCGAGGCGGAAAAGAAGTAGCAGTCAGCCACCTCCGGGCGTGGTGAGATTATTCGGGAGTAATCGCGTGGCTCAATTTGATTTTTCCTCCCTATTGCAGCAAGCCCAGGCTTTGCAGGAAAAGCTCAAGCAGACCCAGGAAGCAGCCGCGGCCAAGACCGTCGAAGCCGAAGCGGGTGGCGGGATGGTGCGGGTGACGGTGGACGGTTCGTTGAAGTTGCGCAAGCTCGAGATCGAACCGGCCCTCCTTTCCGCCAACGACATAGGGATGCTTCAGGATCTGATCGTTGCGGCGGTCAACGATGGGTTGCGGCGGGCGCAGGAAATGGTCGCAGAGGAGGTCGGCAAGCTCGCGCCGATGGGCGGGCTAAAGATCCCGGGTCTGTTCGGCGGGAGCGAATAGAGCAGGTCTTGTCCTTTTGGACGAGGATGAAGTCAATGGCTGACTCCGGTGGCATAGCGGCGGCGGCCTCGCCTGAGGCCGACGCGCGGGCTGAATTCGAGCTGCACCTTTACTTCCAGATGAAGCTGATTCGCGCCTTTGAAGAGCGCGTTTCACGGCTGCATCGGCAGAACAAAATTCTCGGCGGAGTGTATTCCGGCGCCGGTCAGGAGGCGATCGTCACCGGTATCTGCGCGCCGCTGCAACCGGGCGATTTCGTTGCGCCGCTCCATCGCGACCTGGGTGCCCTGCTGATGCGCGGGGTGGATCCCGGCCGGCTGATGGCGCAGTTGATGGGCAAGGAGACCGGACTCTCGCGCGGCAAGGATTCCTTTCTGCACGGAGGCGACCTCGAGCACGGAATCTTCGGTTCCACCTCGATGCTGGGTTCGTCGCTGCCGGTGGCGGTTGGCGCGGCGCTGAAATTCCAGATTAAGAAGGAGAAACATGTCGCAGTCGCCTTTTTCGGCGAAGGCGCATCTTCGCGCGGCGACGTTCACGAGGCGATGAACTTCGCGGGCGTGCGCAAGCTGCCTGTGATCTTCTGCTGCGAGAATAACCGGTACGCTTATTCGACGCCGCTGGAAAAGCAGATGGCGATCGAGGATGTGGCATCTCGCGGCGAGGCCTACGGTTTCAAAGGCCATGTGGTCTCGGGCAATGATCTGCTCGCGGTCGTGCAACTGAGCGAGCGGGTGATAAGCCGTGTGCGCGAAGGCGGCGGTCCCGAGCTGATCGAGTGCAAGACCTATCGCTATCGGGGCCATAGCGAGCACGATCCGGCGCTTTATCGCAACAAGGAGGAACTGCTCGAGTGGGAGAGCCGCGACCCGATTCCGCGCTACGAGTTCTACCTCGAAAAGAAGGGTCTCGACGTTAAGCGTGTCCGCGAAGAGATCGACGAGCGAACGCGGCAAATCGTCCAGGGCGCGGTCGAGTTCGCTGAACAGAGCCCGCTGCCCGAAGCGCACGAAGCTCTCGAAGACCTTTACGCGCCCGGCGACAAGCACTGACGCCTTCTTTGCGCGCGGACGATGGAAGTCACCTACGTTACCGCTATCAACCAGGCGCTGCACGAAGAGATGCGGCGCGACGAGAACGTTTTCGTGATGGGCGAAGACGTGGGCGAGCTCGGGGGCGCATTCAAGGTGACCGACGGGCTGCTCGAGGCGTTCGGCGAGGACCGCGTGATCGATACGCCGATTTCCGAGACGCTCATCGTCGGCGCCGGGATCGGCGCAGCGATTCTCGGGATGCGCCCTGTGCTCGAGATGCAATTCGCCGACTTCATCTCGTGCGCCTTCGACCAAATCGTCAACACCGCGGCCACGCTGCGTTATCGTCACGGTGGAACCGTGTCATGTCCGCTCGTAGTTCGCGCCCCGTCGGGTGCGGGCGTCCACGGCGCGCTTTTTCATTCGCAGAACCCCGAGGCCTGGTTCACACGGGTTCCCGGCCTCAAAGTCCTCGCGCCCGCGACGCCGTATGACGCGAAGGGTCTGCTCAAGAGCGCCATTCGGGACGACAATCCGATAATCTATTTCGAACACAAGCGGCTCTATCGAAGTGTCAAGGAGGACTTGCCCGAAGGCGAGTTCACTGTGCCGATCGGTGTCGCGCAGGTCAGGCAAAGCGGGCGCAACCTGTCGATAATCACGTACGGCGGCACGGTCCATCAGTGCCTCGACGCGGCTCGAATTGTGGACAAGGAAGACGGGCTCTCGGTCGAAGTGCTGGACCTGAGAACACTGCTGCCGCTCGACCGCGAGGCGATTCTCGCGACCGCGCGCAAGACCGGCAAAGTGCTGGTCGTCCACGAAGACCGGCTCACCGGTGGGATCGGTGGCGAAGTCGCCGCGCTGGTCGCCGAGTTTGCATTTGACTCGCTCGACGGGCCGGTCCGGCGATTGGCGGCCGCCGATACGCACACGCCGTATAGCCCGCCGCTCGAGGAGTTCGTTCTGCCTGACACCAACAAGATAACCGAAGCGGTTCGAAGCCTGGCGGCGTATTGACGTGGCGGTCGAAGTGACAATGCCCCAGATGGGCGAAAGCGTGGTGGAAGGGACAGTCACCAAATGGCTGGTCAAGGCGGGAGAATCCGTTCGCGAGGATCAGCCGCTGTGCGAGATTTCGACCGACAAAGTCGATACCGAAATCCCGTCTCCTGGTACAGGTGTAATCGCACGGCTCGTCGCAAACGAAGGGCAGACTCTGCCGATCGGAGCATTGCTGGCCGTAATCGAAACGGCGGCTGAGGCCCCCGGACCCGCGAAGCCGGCCCGGGCACCAGCGGCGGCGGCGAAAGCCACTACGCCGGCCCCGATCGCTCGAGTGGCCGCCGAGGCCCTCCCGGCTGTATCCCCGGTGCCTTTGCGCGTTGCACCAACCGGCGCTCCACCACGCCGCTACTCGCCGGTGGTCCTGCGCATTGCCGAAGATCGCGGGGTCGATTTGAATCTCGTGCCGGGAACCGGAATTGGTGGACGTGTCAGCAAGCGGGACGTCGAGCGTTACCTCGAGGCGTTGGAGCGCGGACAAGTGCACGGTCCGCCCCACGCGGAAGTGATACGTCCGGCGGCCGCTGGCCCGATAGCGCCGCCGGCCGCCGCCGCGCCGCCTGCGGCTCGAGTGACGCCGCCTGGGGCCGCGCCCGCCGCGGGTGTGGTTTTTCGTGCGCCGGTCTATCAGCCGCGCGACGGCGATATCGTGGAACCCTTCACGCGCCGCCGTAAAATCATCGCCGAGCACATGGTTTATTCCAAAACCCATGCGCCGCATGTGGGCACGGTCGCCGAGGTGGATCTCACCAAAGTGATGGCGTTGCGGGAGGCGCACAAAGACGCCTTCCGCAACCGCGAAGGCTTCGCGCTGACTTTGCTGCCGTTTGCGGCGATGGCGACGGTGCGCGCGCTCAAGGAATTTCGCCGGATGAATGCGTCGGTCGCCGGCGATTCGGTGATCATCCGCAAGGATATCAACCTCGGTATCGCGATGGACGCGGAGGAAGGGCTCTTGGTCCCGGTGATCAAGGGCGCCGAGGGGCTTTCGGTAGTGGGGCTGGCGCGGGAGATCGAACGCCTGCATCGCAAGGTCCTCGAGAAATCGCTCACTGCCGACGATCTCTCGGGTGGGAGCTTTACGCTTTCGAATCCCGGCCGCGAGGGGAATCTATACGGCTTCGCGATAATCAACCAGCCGCAGGTGGGCATCCTCAGGATGGGCGAGGTAAAAAAGCGGCCGGTCGTGATCGAGGTTGACGGTTCAGACGCTCTCGCAGTTCGCACCATGATGTATCTGGCGCTGTCGTACGACCATCGTGTGATCGATGGCGTGCTCGGCAACCGGTTTTTGTTCCGGACTTCTCGAATCCTCGAGGAAGCGGACTTCGAGTTGTAGCGCGGTTGTGGTACGGGACACGGAAGTTATGCAAAGCTTCGGCGGGGGCTAGGGCCGGTCGCAACGCTCGATGGCAGAAAATCTCAAACGCGGTGACGGTTTGCCGCCGGCGATGACCCGGCTGGTCAAGGAACTGTCACGCCTGCCGGGGATTGGTGAGAAGACCGCCGCGCGCCTCGCTTTCAATCTCCTCAATCGTCCGCGCCAGGACGTAATCGCGCTGGCCGAGGCGCTGCTCGAGATGAAGGAGCGGGTTGGCCTGTGCTCGGAGTGCTTCGGCTTGTCGGACACGGCGCGCTGCTCGATTTGCAGCGACGAGGCGCGGGCGCATGACCTGATTTGCGTGGTCGAGGGCCCCGCCGACCTTATGGCGATCGAGCGCGCCCGCACCTACAACGGCGTTTACCATGTCCTGCACGGAGCAATCGCGCCACTGGATGGTATTGGTCCCGACGATCTCAAGATGCAGGAGTTGCTGGCCCGCCTCGAGCGGTCCGGCGGCGTCCGCGAAGTGATTATCGCGACCAACGCAACGGTTGAAGGTGAGGCTACCGCGCTTTACCTTGCGAAAATCCTGAAGCCGCTCGGGGTCAAGACGACGCGCCTCGCGCGGGGCCTGCCCGCCGGCGGCGACCTCGAGTACAGCGACTCGGCCACACTCTCGAGCGCGCTTAGCGGCCGCCGCGAACTGTAGGGGAAGGCAGCCTGGGCGCCAAAACTTGCGCGCCGCGACGCGCGGGCGTTAGAATCGCTCCGGCAATGCCTCCGGCGGGCGCGAACCTCGTCACGTGTCTTCGCCGAGAGCCCGTCAGGTGCCCGCGCCGTTCAACAACTCTTCGACAAGGATGGTGAACTCCTTATGGCTTTTGAACTGCCCAATCTTCCCTATGCGATCGATGGTCTCGCGCCGCATATCTCGAAGGAGACCCTCGAATTCCATCACGGTAAACATCACGCTACCTATGTCACCAATCTGAACAACCTGATCAAGGGAGGCAAATTCGAGAACTCGACTCTGGTCGAGATAATGAAGAACGCCGGACCCGGCGGGCTCTTCAACAACGCCGCTCAGCACTTCAATCACAGCTTCTACTGGACCTCGCTCAGCCCCCGCGGCGGCGGCCAGCCCGGTGGCAAGCTGGCAGACGCAATCAAGAAAGCCTGCGGTGACTTCGACGCCTTCAAGAAGAAGTTCACCGAGACCGCGGTAACCCATTTCGGCAGCGGATGGGCATGGTTGGTGCAAAACGCCGACGGCTCGCTTGCGATCGAAGCGACTCACGACGCCGACAGTCCGATCGTTCACGGCAAAACCCCGTTGATCACCTGCGATGTCTGGGAACATGCGTATTACATCGACTACCGCAACGCGCGGGCGAAATACGTCGAGGCCTTTTGGAACATCGTGAACTGGAACTTCGCGGAATCCAACCTGAAGTAGTCAATTCCGGCCGAAGCCAGGCCGCCTGCCGGCGGCGTGGCTTCGGCGCTCCTTCTGCCCCGCCAGCCGCCGCTTCCGACCCCGCGCATGACTTGCAGGTATCGCTCGTCCTGGCGCCGGCCTGACCTCCGCTCGCGCGAGGCGCTCCGCGTGTCCCTCATGCCAATTGCGGCGCTAGTCGCCCTATCGACGGTGGGATGCGGCCCGCGAGAACTGACCCCGGTACAACGCGGCGAGGTCGTGTACCGCACCAATTGCGCCTCCTGTCATAATCGCGACCCGAATCTACCCGGATGGATGGGGCCGCCTATCGCCGGCAGTTCTCGCGCCCTGATAGAGGATCGCGTGCTGCGTCTCTCTTATCCGCCGGGCTACGTGCCCAAGCGCAACACACACAAGATGCGCGCCTTGCCGTGGCTCAGCGGGCATATCGACGACCTCACCGCCTATCTCGACCAGGCGGCCAGGGATCGCAGGTAGAATCGCGGGTGCCGTTGCGCTGGACGCGCGCCCGTGAAGTTTCCTAACCTGCCTCCTACACTGTCCGCTCAACAACCGAATGCATGCGGGAGGCCATCCGATGGAACTGCTTAAAGATCGCGTCGCTATGATAACCGGTGGAACGGGTGCGCTCGGCCGCGCCGTCGCCGAACATTTTCTCGCCAACGGCGGCAAGGTTGCCGTCCCGTGGATCGTCGAGCCCGAAGTCCCGCTCTTCAACCAGCGGATGGGCAACCGCTTTCCAGTCTCGAGCATCCACCTCGATCGCGTCGACCTGGGTGACGAACAGCAGGTCGCGAACTTCGTCGACGCCGTTGTCAAGAAATGGGGCAAGGTCGATATTCTCGTCAACCTTGTCGGCGGCTTCTGGGGCGGCAAAACAATCGCCGAGACCACGCTCGCGGAATGGCAGGCCATGTTTGACCTCAACCTCAAGCCGACCTTCCTCTGTTGCCGCGCGGCGATCCCCGTGATGCAACGGAACAAGTACGGTCGTATCGTTTCCGTAAGCTCCCGCACCGGCCTTCTCGGGGCCGGCGAATTCGCCGCCTACGCCATCGCCAAGGGTACGATCAAGACTTTTACCGCCTCGCTCGCCGAGGAAGTCCTCAACGACAACGTGCTGGTCAATGCGATCGCACCAAGCACTATCGATACCGAAGCCAACCGCAAGGCGATGCCCAAGGCGAAGCACGAAAACTGGGTCAAGCCCGAGGATATCGCCAAGACCCTCGCCTACCTCTGTTCCGACCAGAACCAGGTCACCTCAGGCGCCGTTGTTCCGGTCTACGGCCGCGCCTGATATCTCCGGCTAACGGCCTCTTCGCGTTCAGGAGAGGCCGTTAGCAGGCCCGCGCAACAAGATGATCGCGTCGATCTTATACCTGCTGGATCACCCGGTTCCGCTCTTCCTTGCGCTGGTGGTCCCGCTGCTCCTCGCGGCCGGATTGGGAATCCGCTGGTCGTTATGGCTGCGTGAAAGGGTGGACCAGGAGACTCGCTCCGGCCTTTCCACGATCCACGGAGCGATGCTCGGACTGCTCGGCCTGATGCTCGGCTTTACCTTTGCGATGGCGCTGTCCCGCTATGACTTGCGCCGCCAACTCGTGGTCGAGGAAGCCGACGCGATCGGCACCACCTGGCTGCGCTCGGCGCTGGTCCCCCAACCTTATCGCGACAGTGCGGACAAACTGTTGCGCGCCTACGTTGACGCGCGGCTCGAATTCTACGCCGCCGGCCTCGACCCGGATCGCCTGCGCGCCGCTCTCGAAAAAAGCGCGCAACTTCAAATGTCGCTGTGGCGTGAAGCCATAAGCGCCGCTCGCGATCAACCCACGCCGATCACCTCTATCTTCATCCAATCCCTCAACGAGATGATCGACCTCGACGCCAAACGTATCGAGGCGCTCGAAAATCGAATCCCGGCCGCCGTTTGGGTGGTACTGACGGCGGTCTCGCTCCTCGCAAGCCTGATCACCGGCAGCATCTACCCTCGGCGCATGTCGGCGGCGGTCCTGATCTTACCAATCGTTCTTGCGGCCGTAATGACCCTGATTGCGGATCTGGACAGCTCCAGGGGTGGCCTGATTTTGATCAGTCAACAAAGCATGGTTCGTTTGCAGGCCGAACTCAAGGAACCCCTGCCGGTCCCTCCTGCGCCGTGACCGTCTGTTGGCGCAGGGCGCAGTATCCTGCCCGCGCGTGCGCTTTGCTCTATTCGCCCGCTGCCGTGTTTTCCGCCGCTGGCGGCTTGGATTCGAACAGCTCTTCGAGTGTCGCTTCCAGCGCTTCCAGCTTGACTGGCTTGCTGATGTAGCCGTCCATTCCCGCGGCGAGGCATTTCTCGCGATCGCCCGGCATCGCGTGCGCCGTCATCGCCACGATCGTAGTGCGGCTCCCCTGCCGCTCGCGCTGCCGAATCTCCCTGGTTGCCTCGTAGCCGTCCATTTCCGGCATCTGGCAATCCATGAAGATTACGTCATAAGGATGCTGCGAAACCGCCTCGAGCGCCTCGCGTCCGTTCGCAACCGCGTCCACCTCGAAACCTAGCTTCGTCAACTGCAGCTTCGCCAGCTTCTGATTGATCGGGTTGTCCTCGGCGAGCAGGACCTTGAGCTTCAGGGAGGGCAATTTGAGCTTGCCGCCGGCAGGCGGCTCCTTCGCACCAGCGCGCTCTTGCGGCTCGGATTCGGCCTGGACCGTCTCACCGGACACTGAAGCGATCGCCTTGACCAGCGCGTCATAGAGCAACGATTCCGGCACCGGCTTCATCAGCCAGCTTCCATAGTCCAGTCCGGAAAGGCGCGCGTTGAACTCGATTCGAGGGCCAGTCGAGGAGACAAAGATCAATGCCGTTTTTGCCAACGGCGGGCTCGCCTTGATTCGCCGCGCGAGCTCGATCCCGTCTACTTCCGGCATCATCACGTCCAGCAGCGCGACTTCGTAAGTGTTGCGCCGCATCAACGCCAAGGCTTCTTCCGCTGAGGGCGCGCTCTTCGGCAGCATCCCCCACGCCGCAGTCTGACGCTCGAGAATGTGCCGGCTCGTTGCGTTGTCGTCGACGATCAAGACTTTGTGCCCGCTCAGCGAGGCGAACCGCTCCGAGGCCGGCCGCTTCTCGTCCACCTGTTTCGCGAATTGGGCCGTGAACCAGAAAGTCGATCCGACACCCGGCTTGCTCGTTACCGCTATCGTGCCGTGCATCCCCTCGACCAGTTTCTTCGCGATCGATAGCCCCAGGCCGGTTCCTCCGTAACGCCGCGACGTCGAAGCATCGACCTGCGAGAAAGTCTGAAACAGCAGATTCTGCTTTTCCTTGGCAATACCGATGCCGGTGTCGCGCACCTCGAATCGCACCACCACCTCGCGCGGATTCTCGCCGAGCTTGCTCACCTCGAGCGCCACTTCGCCGCGCTCCGTGAACTTGACCGCGTTGCTCAGCAGGTTCAGCAATATCTGCCGCAGCCGCGTCGCATCGCCGCACAGCAGCTGCGGCACCTCAGGCTCGACCGAGAGGTTAAGTTCCAGGCCCTTGCGCCGGGCCTGCTCGGAGATCAATTGAATCGCACCCTCGACCGCGTCCGTGAGATTGAAGTCCACCTCCTCGAAACTGAGCTTGCCCGCCGCGATCTTGGAAAAGTCCAGGATATCGTTGATCAGGTTCAGCAGAACGTCGCCGCTTTCCTGAACGTCGCGCGCCAGATCGCGCTGGTCCTCGGTCAGTTGGCTATCCAGCAGTAATCCCGTCATGCCGATGATCGAGTTGAGCGGCGTGCGAATCTCATGGCTCATGTTGGCCAAAAATTCGGACTTGATCCGCGCACCCTCCAACGCCGCATCGCGCGCCTCGGTCAATTCCGCCTCCATCCGCTTGCGCTCGCTGATATCGGCCACGACAACCGACAACGCCGTCATCGCCCCCGAGGCATCCAGGATCGGCGAGTGCGTGACCGCGACTTCAACCGGGCTGCCGTCCTTGCGCAGACGCACGGTTTCATAGCGTTCGGGCTTGCGGCTCAGGTCGATCCGCCGAATCCGCTGAGCCAGTTCCCCGCGGCCGTCCAGCGGCGTCATCAAAACCGCACTGCGCCCCACCATCTCAGCCGCGCTGTAGCCGAAGAGCTTTTCGGCCGCCGGGTTCCAGCTCGTGATCATCATATCGGTGGTTTCGCTGTATATCGCGTCGCCCGACGCGCCGACGATTGAGGCCAGCAGCGAGTTCGCCTCCTGCGCCCGTTTGGTTTCGCTGATATCGCGAACCGCCGCCACGATTCTCCGGCCCGGGCCGTCGCCGCCCTCGAACGCGGAAACATTCAACGACACCGGAATTTCCCGCGCACTTCTGCTCAGCAGCAGCAGTTCGATATCGCGCGCGAGGCCCTCCTGCCGCACTTTCTCGATCACCTCCGTTGCCCGGATCGGATCGGTAAACAGCGACGGCAACCTGCTCCCGATCAACTCCTCCCGCGCGTAACTCGTCAGTTTCAGCGCCTGTTCGTTAACGTCCGTCAGCGTCAGCGTCGAATCGCTCACGAGCAATGCGTCGGGCGACGATTGCACCAGGCTCCGGCTGTACTCGCGCTCGGCCCGCAGGGTCCGTTCCATCGCGCGCTGTTCGGTCACATCGCGCGCCACCCCGAAAATGCCGAAGACCTTGCCCGCCCGGTAAAATAGCGAAGCGTTGAATGAAATCGGAATCTGCTTGCCGCTTGCGGCCTTGAGCGTCAGGTCAACGTTGGTTATGTAGCCGTCGGCCAGCGCCTTTTCGATCGCCGCGCGCGCCTTGGCCGGCTCCGTGAAATGGCTGTCGAAAGCGCTCCCAAATAGGGACTTCTTCGGCAGTTCCGTGAGCTGCGCCAATCGCTCGTTGCCGTCGCTGATCCGCATGTCGGGATCGACTATCACCATCGCGTCCACCGACGATTCGATCAGTCCCCGCGTATACTCGTGCGCCTCGCGCAATTCCGCCTCGATCCGCTTGAGCCTGGTGATATCGTGGCCGATTCCTGCGACCTCGACCACCGTGCCCTCGGAATCGCGGATCGGAAACAGGCTCGCCATCGAGATCACGATGGTCCCGTCCTTCTGAGGGACCCGTTGCTCCCACGCCAGCGGTTCGCCGGTTTCGAAGATCCGTTTCGTCGCCGCCTTCGCCAGCGAAGCTTCTTCCGGAGACAGGAAGGACTCGATTCCGCGTCCGATCGTTTCCTTGGCTGAAAGGCCATATAGCTTCTCGGCTGCCGGGTTCCAGCTCGTTACGCGGTCTTCCCGCGAAGTCGAAAGTATCGCGTCCGCCGAAGCGTTTACGATCGTCGCCAGCAGCGTCTGCTGGTGTTCCAGCCTGACCATCTCGGTGATATCGCGGCCGATCGCTCCGACCGCGCTGATATTGCCGCTCGCATCGTAGGTCGGAAACAGATTGACCCACGAGTCGAAAAGCGTTCCGTCCTTTCTTTTGCTGTTCAGCCTGAGATTCACCGGCTTGCCGCACTCCAACAACTCGGCTACTGCGTCGCCCATCCGCACGTGTTCCTCGCTCGGAACAAACTCGAGAATCTTGCGGCCGATTGATTCGGCGGCCGAGATTCCGAAAAGCTTCTCCGCTCCACGGTTCCAACTGAGTATGCTGTTGTCCAGGGTAGTACTGATTATCGCGTCCTCAGAGGCATTGACTATCGCCGCGAGCATCCGTTGCTCGCGCTCGGCCCGCTTGCGCTCGGTCACATCGCGCACCATATTCGAAATGCCGAGCAGGTTTCCGGCGCCGTCGTAAATCCCCGAGACCACCATCGCTATATCAATCTGCGAGCCGTCCTTTCTCACCGCGGGCACTTCGAGATGGCGCACTTGTTCGGGATGCTCTTTGAGGGCAACCGCGTCTTCCTTCATCAAGCTCAACGCGTGCTCGCGAAGTTCCGGCACGACGTACAACTCAGTGACGTTTCGACCGATTGCCTCTTCCGCCGTAAATCCAAACAACTTCTCGGCACCCCTGTTCCAGCTCATTACTGGGAACAATGGTCCGATCGAAGAGAGACTGAATATTGCGTCGTCAGAAGACTCGACAATCGAGGCCAGCAACGCCTGCTCACGTTCGGCGCGTTTGCGTTCGGTGACGTCGCGGACGATGCTCGAGGCGCCGAGCAGATTTCCGGCTGAGTCATAAATTCCCGACACCGAGACCGCGACTTCGACCGTGCTGCCGTCTTTCCTCAGTGCCGGGACCTCGGGGTGGAGCACAGCCAGCGGATGCCCCCCGGCAGCGGAGGTAAACTCCCGCTTTATCCCTGCTTTCGCACGCTCGCGCAACTCGGGCGGAACGAGCAGGTCAACCAGGTTTCGTCCAATCGCTTCCTCGGGATTGAATCCAAACAGTTTTTCCGCAGCCGCATTCCAGCTCGAGATCCCGGCGTCGAGACCGACGCTGATAATGCCGTCGTCTGAAGACTGAACGATAGACGCCAACAAGCCCTGCTCGCGTTCGGCCCGTTTTCGCTCGCTGATGTCCGTGATGATCCCGGACAATCCGGTCAGCTCGCCTTGAGGGTCATAGATGCCCGCGATCACCAGCGACGCGTCGAAAAGCATCCCGTCCTTTTTCCGAAGCACAAGTTCGAGGCGTTCGACCCCGAGCCGGTGATCGCGCGCCCGAGCCAGTAAATCGGCACTGCGCCTTTCTACCCGCGTTTGCGGCTCTGCCGGATTAAATATTGTTACCGGTCGTCCGATCGCCTCCGCGGCCGTGAAGCCCAGCAGCTTTTCCGCGCCGCGGTTCCAGGTCGTGATCTTCAACTCCGGCGAGATACTGATTACTGCGTCATCGGTCGACGAAACGATCGAGGCCAGCAATGCCTGCTCGCTTTCGGCTTGTCTGCGTTCGCTGATATCGCGAAAGATGATCGACATCCCGAGCGGGCTCCTTTCGGAATTGAACACCCCGGTGGCTACCAGCGAGACATCGACCAGGCTGCCATCCTTTCGCTGAAGCGCGCTTTCCATCCGGCGTACAAAGCTGCGATTCTGTTCCAGGGTCGCAAAGTCTTCTCGGATTTCTCTCTCGACCCATTCGCGAGCCTCGGACGGGAGGTAGAGTTCGGTTGCTCGCTGGCCAAGAGCTTCCTCGCACGTGAAGCCAATCAGGCGCTCCGCGCCCTGGTTCCAGCTCATGACGCGAAGGTCCGGCGAGATCGTTACGATCGCATCGTCGGCGCTTTGGACGATTGCGGCCAGATGAGATTCGGCCCTGCTGGCACGCTCGAGCCGCTCGGATTGCTCCACCACCGTCCGCTCGAGTGCGCTCAGAAGCTGTTCCAGTCCTGCAATTCGCGACTCGAGTTCGTCGCTGTGGGAATTTGTCTCAACTTGAGACATGCGCATCCGTCAATCGCGAAAGACAGGCTTGTCGAACAAGGCCAGCAGACCCAGCTTGAGACTCAATGCGATCGTGCGGAACATTTCGGCGGTCGCCGAAGGGATCGCCGTACGCGAGAAAATTATGACCGCAAACAGTTCGCCGTCGGCCAGGATCCCGCCAAATCCAAGCACCGATTGCACCCCAAACGGGATTACAAACTCCTTCTGCGCAGGGACAAACGGGCTGCCTGCCGCCACCGGAACGTAGAACACGCCGAAGTTTTTTCGCTCAAAATCCTTGATAATCTCCGGTGCCGGCCGCAGAAGCTCGGACATCGGAATCCCAAGCTGCTTGATCAGCCGCGAAATCATCGGAAACTGCTCGATCACCGATTCGCTTTGCAATGGCAGGCACTTATGCCACCTGGACACCTCCCGCCTGTTCCATTGCGGCTGGTCTCCCGAGGTCCCCAGCAGGACCAGACATTTCGTACCTTCCGCTACCGGTGACGAGGCCGCGGATCGCGCCGCCTTCCGCAGATCCTCGGGGAGCCCCACATAGTCATGTGTCCTGAAGAACCGCACGAGGACACCGGAACGCTTGCCGAAGGGCCCGGTTTTGAGGTTGTCGTAGAGATACTGCGTAACCCTTTGTGCGGCCTCTTCCATACTCGCCGACTGGGCTGTCAAGGTCCGCAACGTTGCGCCGCATCGAACCATGTCCGCGAGAGTGAACTGGGCCGGGTCGTAGAATTGTTCCGGAGCAGCTCCAGCGACGGGCTGAGAACCCCCGTCCAGCGCGCCGTCTGATATCGGACCAGACTCTTCGGGTGACGCATAACGCAACATCTCCGGCGGGCAATGCGCACTCACGACGCAATGATCATGCCGCCGGAGTGCTCGCAATCATCACTCCGAAGTCGATCGGAAGGCCCCGATCCTGGCTAAATCTGGAAATGGATCGCGGTCTTGCGCCGCTCGACCAGCGATTGCAACGTCGTGCGGTTCAGGATCTCATGCACGCTGTCCCGCACCTCGCGCCAGACGTCGCGCATCGCACAAGCGTCTCCGCGCTGGCACAGAGTGTTGGTCCCGCCTTCTTCCAGGCATTCGACCGGTACGTAATCCCCTTCGATGATCTGCACCACGTCCGCCATCGTGATTTTCGACGGATGGCGCGCGAGCAGGTACCCCCCGCTCGGACCCTTCTGGCTCGCCACCAATCCTCCGCGTTTCAGCTCGATCAAAAGCCGCCTTAAGTAGTTTTCCGGAATATTCTGAACTGCGGCGATCTCCTCGACGCGCTGCGGATGAGCCGTCGGATAACGTTCCGCCAGCATGATCAGCGCCTTGAGGCAGTAGTCTACGCCAACACCGAACTTCATCGCGTTCCAGATCGCGCTCCAGCCGACCCGTACCTAAAGTACCACGTCCGGGAAATATCGACAATAGTTGACTCTGTTAGTCATCTAATTAGTTGACTAAGATACTCTCTTAAGTTACTTTCTCGGTCGTTCACCTGCGAACTGCTCGTTAACCGCCGGGCTTGGAGACGCCCTCAGGCAGGAAGCTACGTCGAGCTATGCCAAAGCGCGAACCACCGCCGTGGGAGCTCGTATTAAAGCGCAATTCAGTCGAGCGTCTTAAGGGTGAAATATTTCCCACCGACCTCGCGGACCAGTGGCAGCGCTTGGTCGACACCCCCTACGAAACGCTGCCCGAGGAGGACATCGTCCGCCTTCAATGGTTCGGGATGTACCACGACAAGCCGAAGGTCGGCACCTTCATGCTGCGGATCAAAATCCCAAGCGGGATACTGAGCGCCGCCGGCCTGCGCGTGATCGGCGAAATCTCCGAGGAATACGGCCGCAATCAAGGCGAGCTGACCACGCGTCAGAACATCCAGCTTCACTACATCACGCTCGACCGCTTCGCCGCGATTCTCGACCGTCTGAAGGCGGTGGGCCTGACCACGATGGGGGGATGCGGCGACGTGGTGCGCAACATCACCGGATGCCCGGTCGCGGGCCTCGATCGCGCAGAGCTGTTCGACGTTACTGGATTGATCTCGGAAGCTGCCGGATTCTTCTACGGTAATCGCGAGTACTCGGACCTTCCACGCAAGCACAAGATCACGATCGCGGCCTGCCGCCATCAGTGCAACGCTCCGGAGATCAATTGCATCGCTCTGGTCGGTACGATTCGCGAAGGCCGCGAGGGCTTCGCCGTCCGCGTCGGCGGAGGACAATCCTCGACGCCGCGCCTGTCGCGCCATCTCGGCGTATTCGTCACGCGCGGGCAGGCAATGCCGGTCATGCGCGCGATTATCGACGTGTGGCGGTCAACCACGGAGTACCGCATCTCGCGCGTCAAGGCTCGGCTCAAGTTCATGATCGACGACTACGGCGTCGAGGCTTTTCGCGACCTGGTCGAGGCGCGGCTCGGCTACAAACTCGAATCGCTGTCCGAGCTTCCGCTACCCGACGGCGAGAGCGATCACATGGGAATCCACGAGCAGAAAGCGGGCGGACGCTTCTACATCGGCTTTCCGGTTTACCTGGGCCTGACGAGCGGGCGCCAGATGCGCGATCTTGCCGAGCTCGCGGCGAGCTTCGGCGGCGATATACGGCTCACCCGCCGCCAGAACTTCATCCTCACCGGAGTCCCGAAGGAACGGCTCGACGAAGTGGTTGCGGCCGTTGGCGAGATTGGCTTTCCGCCCGACGCCAACGGACTCTATGCGTCATCGATCGGATGTATCGGCGACCCGCATTGCAACTACGCGGTCACGCCGACCAAGGAAAAGCTAGCGACGATAATCGCACGGCTGGTCGAACAATTCGGATCTGCTGTCGCGGATCTGAAGGTCAACCTCGACGGTTGTCCGCATGCGTGCGCCCAACATTGGACCGGGGACATCGGCCTGCAGGGAACGACCGGACGCGGCCCCAACGGCCATCCGCTGGAAGCGTTTGACGTGATTTTGCGCGGCGGTCTGGGGCGCGACGCTGCGATTGGCAAGCCCCTGCTGCGCCGCGTGCCGTCTGCGCGCGTCGAGGATACAGTCGCGCGGCTCTTTGCCGGCTACCTCGCGCAACGATTGCCGGGCGAGTCGTTCGCAAAGTTTTGCGTCCGCATGCCTGACGACGCGCTGATTGCGCTTGGGAATGGAGCGGGCGAAACCGCCACTCAAGCTACCGCTTAACGATCGATCGGAAGACCCGAGGTCACTGATGGAAGCGCAAACCGAACACCACCTGATGGACGAACTGGAGGCGGGAGAGGCCGCGGTCGAACTCGACGACAAGGAACCGCAGGAGGTCCTGGCCTGGGCGATCGAGAAATTCGGACGCCGGCTGGCGATTTGCTCAAGCTTCCAAGCCGATGGCTGCGCGCTGATCGACATGGCGTGGCGGATCGATCCGGGTATCCGCGTTTTCACGATCGATACCGGCCGCCAGCCCGAAGAGACCTACAGGCTGATCGATCGCATCCGCGACAAGTACGGGGTGCGTACTGAGAGCTTTCTGCCGGACGCGGACGTTCTCCATCAGATGGTGACGAAGCATGGCAACAATCTTTTCTACCGCGACGTGAACCTCCGCCTGCTGTGCTGCCAGGTGCGCAAAGTGCTGCCGTTGCGGCGCGCGCTGATGAATTACGATGCGTGGGTGACCGGCCTCAGGCGCGACCAGTGGGCAACCCGCTCGAATATCCGCAAGCTCGAAATCGATCACGACCACGGCGGGATCGTGAAGTTCGCGCCGCTGGCGGACTGGACCGAGGACGAGGTGTGGGACTATATCCGCGCCAACGGCGTTCCGTACAACGAGCTGTACGACAAGGCTTACAAGTCGATCGGATGCGCGCCGTGCACGCGTCCGGTCGCCGACGGCGCGGACTCGCGCTCCGGACGGTGGTGGTGGGAGACCGGCGCGCCCAAGGAATGCGGGATGCATTGCGCGATCGAGACCGGCGGCTTCGAGCATGAACTGGCGGCGCTGTTGGGCAACAATGGCAACGGTTCGGCGCACAATGGCAACGGCTAGTGGAGAAAGTCGCCCACAGCGAATCGATTAAGCTTGAGCGCTTGCATCGCGATATCTTGGCGCCGCAGATCGAGGCATTCGTGGGCGCCGCATCTGATGCAGCCGGCCGAGCGCCCTACCTGGCGCTGGCTCAAGCGATCGAGAAGCTGGAAGTGCCGGCGGAATTGGCGGCCCGTCTTGGTGCGATCACCGAAGTGCTGCTGACCAGCGGACGCGTGCGCAACAGCTACGGGCCGGGAGCCGAACTCGCGCTGTGGTCGCTGTTCCAGAAGACCCCGCGCGGCCGTGAAATTTCCTCTTCGATTGCTGCGATGAACACGGCGCTTAAATCGCTCGAAGGCCAGCCACTCGAACAACTGAACGCCGCCGCGCGCGGGCCGGGCGCTTACGCGCTCACGCTAAAGACCGCGGAGTGCCAGGTCGTGCTGCGTTTCGAACCGGGGGGCGTGCGGCTCGAGAGCGTGGAGCTTGGCTCAGCCTGAAACGTCGAAAAGGCGGTCGCGGCAGAAAGTGAAATCGTGCGGCCGGTTTCCTCGAGGTCTCGTTGCGAGATTAGCCGGCCAGGTCAAATCCAGAGAATGATTCCGTCGGCGGGCTCGCTGGTCGCGCGCCGGATCGCGCGGAGGTAGAGTCCGAGCTGGACGCGGTATTCGTCGGCGCGGTCGGTAATTTCGAGATCGGTCTTGAAATCGACCACGGTCCATCGCCGAGCGGCGCCGGCGTTCTCCGCGAAGGCAAGGTCGGCGACACCTTCGACCAGCGTCCTATCGTCAAGCATTACGGCAAGTGAGGATTCGCGCCGGATTTCCGAGGCACGGCCGGCACGCCGCATCAAGGGCGACGCCAACGCGGCGAGGGCGGCTTCGACCGCCGCATCCGCTTCGTCCCGCGTAGCGCCAAGCATCCGTGAGAAGAACTCCACCGCGGCGGCAACCTCTTCGCGCTCCGCATCGAGACCGACGCGTGCCAGTGTGGCGTGGACCAGGGTGCCGAAGCGCGTGCCGTGAGGGCGTCCGGGTGTGCGTGCGACTTGATCGATCCCGATTTCCGCGGCCTCCGCGAGTCTGGGCAAGGGCTTCGTGGCCGCCAGTTCGGTGGCGGTCGCAACAGCGATCGCAGGGCTGGCGCCCGCCGCCAGCGTCGCCTTGCGCGTCTTGTCCCACGCGTCGTATTCGCGCCGGCCGAGCTCCGAACGTTTTTTTTCCTTATCGGCTTCGAGCAGTTTCGATTGCCTGAGGCCCATCGTTTCGCGCACGTCGAGCTGGAGCACCGCCGGATCCCACCACATCACCCGATGAGGCCCAGCTTGGGGCCGATGCAGGCCCGGCGCGACACCTTTGGGATTGTTGCGGACCGAGGGCGGGCGATTGCCCACGAATGAAGCGCTGAACTCAGGACATCCGGGTGCCTTGCGATCGATCGGTGTCCTTGCGGCACTCGGGTCGGGGTAGATCGCAGGACCAAGCTTAGCGAGCCAGCCGTCGTGCCGCTCGTCGCCGACGACGGGAACTACCACAAGGTCGCGCGCGCGCGTCGCCGCTACGTAGAGCACGCGCGTCGCCTCCTCCTGATCGCGGCGCTCCTCCTCCTCGCGATGGTCGAGCAATTCACGCGGGGCGCATCCAGCCAGCATCTGAGCGCATAAGCGCCGCACCGGATCGACGAAACGGCGGGCTTCCCGCGCGGTTTCGTTGCAGGTGAGATCCGCCATCAGGACTACCGGAAACTCGAGACCTTTGGCGCTGTGAACGGTCATGATGCGTACGCCTTCGGTGCCTTCTTCGACGACAGGGGCGTCGCCCGCTTCTTCGCGTTCGGCGCGCGCTTCGAGTTCGTCAACGAAGCCGCGCAGCGAGGCGGCTCCGCTGCCGGCTTCGTAGCGCCGAGCAATGTCCATCAGGCGCATCACGTTGGCCAGCGCCTGTTCGCCGGTGGGCCAAATCGCGATGCCGGCGTGGGCGCGGGTGGCGGCGAGCAGCCGCGCGATGCTGTCGGAAATCGGGCGGCGGTTGCGACTGCGATGGAGATCGCGCAACACGGCGAGCGCGGAGGCGACCTCCTTGAGTTCGGGTTCCACGTCCTCCGGGACCGGTACAAAGGGATGAAGCTTTCGGTAAATTTCGCGGAAGCGGAACAAGGCGCCATCGGTCAGCGCGAAGAGTGGGCCGCGCAACGTAGCGTAAACCGTGAGCTCGTCGTCGGGGCGTTCGATCGCGCCCAGCGCGTTGCGGATGGCCTCGACCTCCTCGCGCTCGTTGAACGAACCCCCGCGCACGAGTACGTGCGCAATATGACGCGCTTCGAGCGCGCGCACATAGCGGCGCGTGACGTCGCGGCCGAAGCTGTTCAGACGGCGGAAGAGCACGCAGATATGGCGCGGGCGGATGGGAACGCGCCTGTCCGGAGCCTCGCGTTCCGTTATGGTCCAGCCGCTTTGACGGACGAGCCAGGCAACGAAGGACGCAGCTGCGTCCGGCAGCGACTCTTCGATGCTCCAATTGGTAATTCTACCGTAGTCGCTATAGGGGTTGGGCACGGGCAATGCGACGATACCGGGCTGTTGCGCGAAGTCGGGCCGGAAAGGCGCGAGCGGTGCGTAGGCTGGTTGCGTTCCTGACTCCGACGCCATCAGCGGGGCGAAGGCCGCGTTGACCATCTGCTGGATCGCGGGCGTGGCGCGAAAGCTGACGGTGAGATGTTCGAGGGCGGCGCCGCGCCTTAGCAGCCGCTGCTTGACGTTCTGATAGAGCGCGACGTCGGCGCGGCGGAAACGGTAGATCGACTGCTTGGGGTCGCCCACAATAAAGAGCTTTCCCGGGTGCGGCGGGAGATCGAGCCAGTCGTTTGCCGAGGCATCGCCGGCGGCGAGCAGCAGCAGGATTTCTGCCTGAAGCGGATCGGTGTCCTGAAATTCGTCAACGAAGATGTGGCTGAAGCGGCCCTGGAGTTCGGCGCGCACGGTGGGATTTCCGCGCACCAGGTCGCGCGCGATTAGTAGGAGGTCGAGAAAATCCAGCCTGCCGGCGCGGTTCTTCAGGTCGGAGTAGTGGGAAACGACCGGCCACAGTTCGTCGCGTAGCATCGGGGCGAGATTGGCGCCCGATCGTTCACGGAATTTCTCGAGCCGCTCGCGCAGCCCCTTGCGACGGGCAAAAGCTTCCGGGCGCGCCAGTTCAGCGAAGTGATCACCCCTGCCTTTCCAATCCCAGTGGCGCTGATCGCCACGCAGCAGACGCAAGAGGGTATCTTCGAGCGCGTCGTAGTCGCGCGGGCGGACGCTCTCCAGGCGAATCGCCTCGCGCACCGGGCGGACGATCCGCTCGAGTCCCCTGCGCAGCCAATCGTCCGGATCCGGATGCTGGGCGGCGAGTTCCCCAAGGACAACGATTTCCTCGACGAGTTCATCGATCTCGCGATCGCGGGCGAAGGTTTCATGGAGCCAGGCAGCGTCGAAGTCGCGCCAGGCGAGCAGTTCCCAGGCAGCGGCGCGCAGGATCGGGCGCGGGCCCTCGCGGTCGGCGAGATCGCGCCGGCGCAGCACGCGGCGCACGCCCGGACCCGGATCTGCCAACGTGTCCTGGAACCAGCGCTCGAAGGCGGCCTCGAAGAGCGCGCCGGTGACATCTTCAGGCGCGACCTCGAACATCGGGTCGATCCCAGCCTCGACCGGGTATTCGCGCAAAAGGTCGGCGCAGAAGGAGTGGATCGTTCCGATGCGAGCCTCTTCGAGCTGACGCAAAGCGTCGGTCAGACGCCGGCGCGAGACATCGTCGAAATTAGTGGCGTCGTTGCGCGCCTGCTCGATCTCGGCGCGCAGGCGGAGCTTCAATTCGCCGGCGGCTTTCTCCGTGAAGGTCACCGCAACGATGCGGTCGAGCGCGGCCCTGCCAGAGGCGATCACCGCGACGATCCGGCTGACCAGCGCCGTGGTCTTGCCGGTGCCCGCGGCGGCCTCAACGATCAACGTGGTGTCGAGGTCACGGCGGATGCGGTCGCGCGCGCGCTGGTCCGCGAGACCATCCGGCGCATGGACATTACTCGCCGCCGCCATCACTTCATCTTCCTTAGATCGGCCAGGTCCTTGAGCCGTGCCCGCACACCGTCGGCTTCGCTCTTGCGCTGCACGCGTGTCTCTTCGTACGGACCGCAGACCCGCCGGTAATCGCAATATTCGCATTCGCCATCGTCGGGCGCGGCGGGCAGGAATCCGCGCTCGAGTGCCTCGCCTAGGGTATGCGCGAAGCGGGCGATCGAGTCGCGCGCGCTGGCGTCGAGCGCGGCGCTCCGTTCCTCGTAGCCGCCCGCCGCGGTGCAATAGTAGAGCCGTCCGCATTCGACGGATTCCTCGAGAATCCCTTCGGCGGCGAGAGCATAGAGCACGGGCTGGAGCGTCTTGCCGCCGCCGATCACGAGATCCTTCGCTGCGCGGACCCGGCCGGTCTTATGATCGGTCGCACGCAAACGCCCGTCGGGGCCGCGTTCGATAAGGTCGATCGAGCCACGCAGGCTGATGCCCGAGGCGAGTGCGACCGGTGCCGTAACACTGGCAGGATCGGCCTGAGGGCGGCCGGTCAAACCGAAAGCGAGCTCGAAGCGCTCGGGGCGGAAGCGCCCCTGGTCCTCGGCCATTCGCCGCATCCATTCGCGCAGGTCGGCGCGGATCGAGTCGATGCCGTCGAGCCAGACGCGTTCGATCGCGGGCGCGAGCTCGTCATGACGGCTCGCGGCAACTGCTTCGAGGGCCGTCTCCAGCGCGGCGTAAGCGGCTTCGAGATTGGCGGCGGTCACTGGGAGGCTGCCGGCCGCGCGCAAGGCCGTGAGAACCTCGAACTGGACTTCATGGAAGAGCGCGCCGCGCGTGAGCGGGTCAATCACTTCGATCGCTTCGATTTCGTCGCGCGGTTCCAGGCGCAGGATAGCCTGCAGATAAAAGCGATATGGGCACGCGGCAAAGTTCTGCAGGGCTGTGGGTGAATACGAACGGGCGTCGAGCCGATGGCGCGCGAGGGCGGCTAGTGCCGTCGCGTTCGGATCGACCATGCCGTCGTCGGGCGTCCAGCGCCGCAACCATCGGCGGGCGCGTGCACGAAGGG